>NZ_JBSSCV010000006.1:0-112185 GCF_054060065.1 Thermostichus sp. MS-CIW-37
CCCAAGCGCTCCGCGCCGCTAGCGCGTTCGCTTCAGCGGGACGTAGTCCATACGTCCTACGGACAAAGGGCGGGGCTTCTCGGCGGTTTAGCTAAAATAGCCTAGCTCATCCTACTGTACCGACGGAAAAGGCACCTTGATCGAGCGCTACACTCTGCCCGAAATGGGCCAGATTTGGTCCACTGCCCACAAGCTCCAGACCTGGCTGCAGGTGGAGCTGGCTGTCTGTGAAGCGCAAGCGGAGCTGGGGCGGATCCCGCAAGAAGCCCTGCAGGAGATCAGAGCCAAAGCCGCCTTTGACCCGGCGCGGGTTTTGGAAATTGAGGCGGAAGTGAAGCACGATGTTATTGCCTTCTTAACCAACCTCAACGAGCACGTGGGCGAGGCAGGGCGCTACATCCACCTGGGCCTGACCAGCTCGGATGTGTTGGATACGGCCCTGGCCCTGCAGCTTGTGGCCTCGGTGGAGATCTTGCAAGCCCGCCTGGCCGACCTCATCGCTGCTATCCGCGACCAAGCTCGGCAGCACCGCTACACCCTCATGATCGGCCGCACCCACGGTGTTCACGCCGAGCCGATTACCTTTGGCTTTAAGCTGGCAGGGTGGCTGGCCGAGTGCCTGCGCCACCAAGAGCGCCTAGCTCGCCTGCGGGAAGTGGTGGCGGTGGGCAAGATCTCTGGCGCCGTGGGCACTTACGCCAATGTGCCGCCCCAGGTGGAGCGGTTGGCCTGCGCTCGCTTGGGGCTGAAACCGGATACTGCCTCGACCCAGGTCATTTCCCGGGATCGCCACGCTGAATACGTGCAAACCTTGGCTTTGATTGGCTCTTCCCTAGAGCGCTTTGCTACTGAAATCCGCCACCTGCAGCGAACAGAGGTACTGGAGGCTGAGGAGTACTTTGCCCCCGGCCAAAAGGGATCCTCTGCCATGCCCCACAAGCGCAACCCCATCAAGGCGGAACAACTGACGGGGCTGGCCCGTCTCCTGCGCGGGTATGCCGTCTCGGCCCTAGAAAACATTCCCCTTTGGCATGAGCGGGACATCTCCCACAGCTCGGTGGAGCGGGTTATCCTGCCCGATGCCTCCATTCTCTGCCACTACCTGCTGGTGAACATGGCCGACCTGGTGGGCCAGCTGCAGGTTCACGCTCGCAACATGGAGCGCAACCTCAACATCTATGGCGGCGTCATCTTCAGCCAGCAGGTGCTGCTGGCTTTGGTGGAGAAGGGCCTTAGCCGCGAGGAAGCCTACCGCCTGGTGCAGGAAAATGCTCATCGCGCCTGGAACCAGCCGCAGGGGGACTTTCGCGCCAATCTGCTGGCGGATCCCCGAGTGATGGCCCACCTCAGCGAGGCAGAACTGCAGGACTGCTTTGATCCCCAGCGCCACCTAACCCATTTGGACGAGATCTTTGCCCGCCTGGGCATTTGAGGATCCCCTATGGCTTGGCAGCGGCAGCACGTCTTGGGCTTGGCGGATTTTACTCCCGAAGAATACCAGATGGTTTTGCAGACCAGCGCCAGTTTCCAGGAGGTGTTGACGCGGCGGTTGCCCAAGGTGCCCACCTTGCAGGGGAAGGTGGTGGTGACGCTGTTCTTCGAGCCTTCCACCCGCACCCGTACCAGTTTTGAGCTGGCGGCCAAGCGCCTTTCGGCAGATGTGCTCAACTTTTCCCCAGGCACCTCTTCCTTGAGCAAAGGGGAGACGCTTTTGGATACGGCCCGCACCTTTCTGGCCATGGGATCCGATCTCTTAATCGTTCGCCATGCCCAGGCAGGAGTGCCCCAACAATTAGCTGCCGAGATCGACCGCCGTGGATCCCCTGTGGGCGTTCTCAATGCTGGGGATGGCCTGCACGAACATCCCACTCAAGGCCTGCTGGACTTGTTTACCCTCTGCAGCCACCTGGATCCCCGGCGTCCCCGTCTGGAGTTGCTGCAAGGGATCAAAATCGCCATTGTCGGCGATATTCTCCACTCGCGAGTGGCCCGCTCCGATATCTACGCCCTGGTGGCCGCCGGAGCTGAGGTTCACTTAGCCGGCCCTCCCACCCTATTGCCCAAAGATTTTGCCCAGTTTGTGCCCGGCCATACGCTCCCTGTCCATTGGCAGCTGGAGCCTGCCCTCGAAGGGGCGCGTTTTGTTATCACCCTACGCCTGCAGCAGGAGCGCATGAGCGAGTTCCTTCTCCCCAGCCTGCAGGAATACCACCATTTCTTCGGCCTCACGCGGCAACGACTGCGCCTGTGCCACCCGGATGTCAAGCTTCTGCACCCCGGCCCGGTCAATCGCGGTGTGGAACTCAGCTCCGAGGTGATGGAGGATCCCGGCTTGAACCTGATTGAGCAGCAGGTCACCCACGGCGTGGCGGTGCGTATGGCCCTGCTGTACCTCATGGGGGGCGGGCGGATCCCAGCCTAGAGCCCAGATCTTTCTCTGCTCGGGGAACATGTAGAGCTGCCCCACGTCTAGAAGGTTGGAGTCTATCTTCTAACCAATTCTCTCTGCCAAAAGCCGAAAGAATCTCTGGGCGGGGCTTTTCCCGCCTTGCTGAAATCATGTCCAAGCTTGCCGAGAGGTGAGCAACATCTTTGTCTCAAATTTTACATATCTTGGATCTGGATCGAGTTTTTTTGCAGCCGTCTAAGCTTAGCTCTTATTCAAGTTGTGTCCGTTTGATTGGTTGTCAAATGAGATAGAAGTTCAGCAGTATAAGCCTTTTCGCGGATCCTGGGCTCCAGGATCCTGATTTTGCTGAAATCCAAACTGGCCAAAACCACCAGATGGAAAATCAAGGTTTGGAAACGAGCCAGCACACTCAAAAATATCGATTTTTCTCTTGACTTAACCTAAGGTTAACCTTTAGATATCCTTCTGTTAACTTTGAGGTTATAGGGTTGAAAATGTTGATTCGCCACAGATATCACCTATGCGAACCCTGCTTTCTGCTTTCTCCCTCACCGCTCTAACAGTAGGATTTCTAACAGCGACCTCGGCTCAAGCCCAAACCGTGCAAATCTCCGGGGCGGGCGCGACCTTTGCGGCTCCTTTGCTGCAACGTTGGTTTGACGCCTACAACCGCACCGTAGACCCCACTGTGCAAGTCAGCTATCAGTCTGTCGGTAGTGGTGCTGGCCTAGAGCAGGTGATCAATGGCACTGTGGACTTCGGCGCTTCCGAGGCGCCTTTCTCCGGTGCTCGCCTGGAAAGCTTCCGAGCTAAATACCGCTATGAGCCCCTACAGTTGCCTCTGGCGGGAGGGGCCATCGAGTTTGCCTATAACCTGCCCGGCATTAAAGACGGAGAGCTCATCCTGAAGCGGAAAACCTACTGCGGCATCGTGACCGGCGAGATCACTCGCTGGGACGACATTCGCATCAAGGCCGAGAACCCAGGTATAGCAAACAAGCTGCCACCCCTGGACATCACCTGGGTACACCGCTCTGATGGTTCTGGGACTACCTTTGTGTTCACCAACCACATCAGAACTGTCTGCCCTAATTGGACAGCCGGTGCTGGTACTTCTGTCGAGTGGCCTGTTGGCATTGGAGCCCAAGGGAATGAGGGCGTAGCCGCCACCATCAAGCAGGAGCCAGGGGCAATTGGCTACGTGAACCAGTCCTATGCCAAGCTGGAAAAGATGGCTACTGCTCGCTTGGAAAACAAAGCGGGCAACATTGTTGAGTTCTCGACTAAGGCAGCTACCTCGGCGCTGGATGCTCCCATTCCTGATGACTTTGCGCTGTTGGTGCCCGACCCTGAAGGGCCAAATGACTACCCAATCGTGGGCTTGTTCTGGGTGATGCTGTACCGCGAGTATCCCGACCAGGAGAAATTGACCAAGCTGGTGGAGGCTCTGAAGTGGACCCAGGGGCCAGAGGGTCAAGCCATCACCAAGGAGCTGGACTACATCCCTATGCCTGAGGCGGCTATCCAGCGGATCTTTGCAGAGCTGGATGCCATCACCGTTAACCCCAATGCGGTGCGATGACTGGGTCGCAGCCTGAACTCCACTAGAGTGGAGCTGGTGGCCGGCTGAGGAGGCAGATGAGGCTTTCTCGGTCGGCTGGTGGGCTTACCTTGCACGGTGGGATTTTTAGGAAAGATTTTGAACCGAAGATGATCATGGGAGAGAGGCTATGACTTCAGCGGCTACGGGTTATGGTTCACCACCAAACCCGGATATCGATGTTGACATTGAGAAAAAGGCGAGCCTGTCTCGGGCTGTTGATGTGGGCTTTGTCCGCCTGACGCTGGCCTTGGCAGGGTTTGCCGGCATTATCCTCATCTGGGTGATTCTTCAAACCACCGAAGCGGCTCTGCCGGCGATTCAGCAGTTTGGCTTGGGCTTCCTGGTTACTGCCCGCTGGAACCCGGTGGAAAACATCTACGGGGTGCTACCACAGATTTATGGCAGTTTGGTAACCTCTCTGGTGGCTTTGATTTTTGCCATTCCTCTGGGCATTGGCACAGCCATCTTCCTGACGGAAGGCTTTGCTCCCAAGTGGGTAACGGCGCCGATTGGTTTTGCCATTGAGCTGATCGTGGCCATTCCCAGTGTGGTGCTGGGGCTGTGGGGGATCTTTGTGCTGATTCCAGCAGTGCGGCCCATCTTTCGAGCCATTAACCAGACGCTGGGTTGGATCCCTTTCTTGGGTGGCCCGGCTCCGCGGGGGCCCAGCTTGTTGATTGTGGCTATGGTGCTGGGGATCATGATCTCTCCCATCATCATCTCCATTACCCGCAGTACCTTTGAATCTCTACCACGCAGCCTAAAAGAGGGCGCTTTGGCTTTGGGGGCAACCCGCTGGGAGACCCTCTTAACGGTGATGATCCCTGCCGGCCTGTCGGGCATTGTCAGCTCGATCATGCTGGCGCTGGGGCGGGCCCTGGGAGAGACCATGGTGGCGGCCATGCTTTCTGGCAACGCCAACCGCATCAATATCTCCCTAATGCAGCCGGGATCCACCATTACCGCCTTGATTGCTTCTCAGTTTGGGGAGGCAGGACGCTTGCAGGTTTCGGCTCTCATGTATGCCGGCGTGGTGCTGATGGTGCTGACGTTATTGGTCAACATCGTTGCCGAGATCATCATCCGCAAGTTTCAAAACTTGGAGCAGTAACTTCAGAAGCAGAAAGAAGATGAAGGAGCACTGTTATCATGTCCGACTCAGCACAGCTTGCCCCTGAGAAGGTTGACATCGACATTACTCGTGCCGCCATTGCCCCTGTCCGCAATTACACAGGCATTGTCCTAACCCTGCTGAGTGGCCTCTTTGTGGCGGTGATCATAGCTTCCCTATCTTGGGTGCTGTGGGATGTGGGCAAGGAAGGCATCCAGCGGATAAATTGGGATGTCCTCACCCAGACCCGCTACCCTGCCCCTGGCCTGGCGGAAGGGGGCTTTGGTCACGCAATTGTCGGCAGTTTAATGGTGCTGGCTACGGGGGCGGCTTTGAGCTTTCCCTTCGGCATCTTGGCGGCAGTGTACTTGTCCGAATTTGGTCGCGGCACCCGCTTGGCTTATCTGGTTAAGTTTTCCTGCAATGTGCTCACGGGGGTACCGGCCATTCTCTGCGGCCTGTTTGCCTATGCTGTGGTGGTGAGGGGATCCGGCTTTTCGGCTTTCTCGGGAGGGGTGGCTTTTGGCGTGCTGATGCTGCCGATTGTCATCCGCTCCACCGAGGAGGCGTTGCTGCTGGTTTCGCCCGACATGCGCTTGGCTTCCCTTGGCCTGGGCTCAAATCGCTTTCAGACCACAATGCGCGTTGTTTTGCCGGCAGCGGCACCGGCCATCGTAACCGGGCTAATCCTGGCTTTGGCCCGAGCGGCAGGCGAGGCTGCACCTCTGCTCTTTACCGCCTTCAACAACAATTTCTGGTCTACTAATCTCTTTGGCCCGGTGGCTACCTTGCCGGTGATGGTCTACTTTTTCTCCATCATTCCCTACAGGGTGCAGCAGGAGCTGGCTTGGGCGGGCGCTTTGGTTTTGTTAGCCATTGTTTTGGCGGCCAGCTTGACCGCTCGCTTTTTGGTGTACAAGACCAGGAAATAGCCTGAGGATTCTCAACAAGTCTTGAATCGAACTCTTCGTCGAACTCTAGCTCTTTTTGTGAGTGCTGCCATGCAAACTCAATCTCTTAACCAGACCTCTTACGTTTTCAGGACCGAGAACCTGAATGTCTACTATGGCTCCAATCTGGCGGTAAAAAATGTTACTCTGGACATCCCAGCCCGACAGATTACTGCGTTTATCGGCCCTTCCGGCTGTGGCAAAAGCACGATTCTGCGCTGTTTTAACCGCACCAACGATTTGATCCCCGGTGCTCGTGTAGAGGGCAAGCTCACCTACCACGGCAAGGATCTCTACGCCAAAGAAGTCGATCCGGTGGCGGTGCGGCGGCGTATCGGCATGGTCTTCCAAAGACCCAATCCCTTCCCCAAAAGCATTTACGACAACGTGGCCTACGGCCCGCGGGTGCTGGGGATGAAGGTAGACTTGGACGAGGTGGTGGAAACCTCGCTGAGGCGGGCTGCCCTCTGGGATGAAGTCAAAGACAAGTTGAAAGAAAATGGTCAGTCGCTGTCGGGAGGGCAGCAGCAGCGCCTGTGTATTGCCCGCGCTCTGGCGGTACAGCCGGATGTGATTTTGATGGATGAGCCCTGTTCGGCGTTGGATCCCATTTCCACCCGCCGCATTGAGGAGCTGATGAAGGAGCTGGAGGAGGAATATACCATCATCATCGTCACCCACAACATGCAGCAGGCCAGCCGCGTCTCGGATATGACGGCTTTCTTCAGTGTGGAGGTGTCGGGATCCAACCGTGTGGGCGAGCTGATTGAATTTGACAGAACTGAAGTCATCTTCAACAGCCCCACCAAGCAAGCCACAAGAGATTATGTGGAGGGCCGCTTCGGCTAATTGACCTGGCCGGACAGGGATCCTTCCCATACTGTTCTCGGCAAACCCTTTTGCAGGCAATTTCTGCCGATGATGGAGTCTGAAGAACCGTTGCACCCAAATACGGATACCTATGATCGTTGCCGCTCCTGACAAGCTGCAGGCTTTGCGTTCTGACTTAGAGGGTATTGAGATCATCACTGATCCGGCTCAGGTGGCCAAGTTGTCGTTGGATTTTTACCACTACAGCCCCGTGCTGAGCCGACAACTGAGCGACAAGCGGGGAGATTTGGTGGTGCGCCCCGCCGATGAGGCCGAGGTGATGCGAGTGGCAGCGGCCTGTGCCAGGCTGCGGATCCCGGTTACGGTGCGCGGTGCCGGTACCGGTAATTACGGCCAATGTATCCCGCTGGCCGGGGGTGTGATCCTGGACATGGGCAAGCTCAACCAGGTGCTTTGGGCAAAGCCGGGCTTGGCGCGGGTACAGGCGGGGGCCAAGCTGATGGCCATCGACAAACAGACCCGCGAGCTGGGCTGGGAGATCCGTATGGCCCCTTCCACCTACCGTACGGCCACTATTGGGGGGTTCATTGCCGGGGGCAGCGGCGGCATTGGCTCTGTGACCTACGGCCAATTGCTGGATCGGGGCAACATCTTGGGGCTGCGGGTGATCACAGTCGAAGAGGAGCCGCGGGCCCTGGAGCTGCGGGGAGACGACGTGTTTAAAGTCAGCCATGCCTGGGGCCTCAACGGGATCATCACAGAAGTAGAGATCCCGCTGGCGCCAGCCTACCCATGGGCAGAGCTGGTGGTGGCCTTTCCCCCTGAGGTGGGGTTTATGCCCTGCGCCCACTTTGGGCAGGCCCTGGCCGAGGCAGATGGGATCCTCAAGAAACTCATCAGCCTGCACGCCTGGCCGATCCCTCGTTACTTCGTCCCCCTGCAGGACTACTTGCCCCAGGGATCCGCCGTGGCCCTGGTGATGGTGGCCGAGCCCAGCCTGGAGCCGTTGCTGGAGCTAATTCGGGAACATGGCGGCCAGGTGGTCTACAACAAAACGGCGCAGGAGGCGGCCAAGGGGATCTCGCTGGGGGAATTTTCCTGGAACCACACCACCCTGCACTGCCGCAGCGTGGATCCCAATTTGACCTATCTACAATCGATTTTCCCGCCCGACCGGGAGCTGAAGTTGGTGCAGCACCTGTACGAGCACTTTGGCGACGAAGTGCTGATGCACCTGGAATGGATTCGCATACGCGGCCAGGTTGCCCCGGTCGGCCTGCAAATTGTGCGCTTTACCACTGAAGAACGCCTCAACGAGATCATGCGCTATCACGAGGCGCAGGGAGTCTTCATCGCCAACCCTCACACCTACATCATCGAAGAGGGGGGTCGCAAGGTGATGGATCCGCGCCAGATCCGATTCAAGGAAGAAGTGGATCCCTACGGGTTGCTTAACCCCGGCAAGATGCGCAGTTGGCAAGGGCGGGCTTCTGCTTGACAGTGCCGAGAGGTCTCTATCCTTAGGCAATCTCTGAGTTTCCTCTTCCAAAAGGAGAGGGGCTTGGCAGCCAATCTTCTGCCAAGGCCAGCTCCAAAGCATAGGGACAAGTCTCCGGAAAGGCCGAGATATCCATACCGGTTTGCTGAGCTGCATGGCGGCGTGCCCGTTGATAGCTCTTTTCCAGTTGCTCGGCCAGATATCCTCTTAAGCTGGGGCTATCTTCGAGGGCCAATTCAATTTGGGTTCGCGCATCTGTGATGGAATCCAACCAGCTATCTGAGCGGCGCTGAGGTTGATATTGCCACTTGAGCAAATGCAGGAGAAGGCGAGTTAATTGGCTGGTCATCCCTCGCCGTTCGCTCTTACCCAAATCCTCAACCTCTTCAATTAAATGGATTAGATCAATTTCTTGCCAACGTCCCTCCCGCAAGAGCTGGGTTGTTTGGGCAATCCACAAGTTAAAATCTGCAAAGTATAGGTTGCTCACGGTTCTATCCTGCCGCCTGTATGTAGTCGTTTCAGCTCCAGCCGGGACAATGCCCTCCTGCCCAACTTCTCAATCTCAGAGATCCTGGCACTCTGAATATCTCAGCCTAATCGCCGCTGACCCTGCAGTTAAGCTATCGTTCGCTGCGGGGACTACCTATCCAAGATTTTAACTACAGTAGTAATTGATGGCCAAAGCCCCTACTAAAGTGAACTGAAAAGTCAGGAGCACCAAGTAGAAAATGGCGCGGGGCCTGAACAAAGTCAGCATCAAGCCAATGGCCTTCAGGTCCACCATCGGCCCAAACACCATAAAGGCCAACAGGGATCCCGGCGTGAAGGTGGCGGCAAAGGAGAGGGCGAAAAAGGCATCCACCGTCGAGCAGATGGAGATGATCCCGGCCAGGGCCATCATGATCAGGATTGAGAGCAATGCATCTTGGCCATAATCCAGCACAAACGAACGCGGGATCACCGTTTGAATCAGGGCGGCCATCGCCGAGCCCAAGATGAGCACGGATCCCAATTCGCGGATCTCCCTGGCCCAGGTCTGCAGCAGGAGAACTCCTTTTTGTCCCCTGGAGGGAGAAGGCGCAGCGGCCAGAGCAGAGCGATACACATCTTCAGCCGTTTGTAAAGTGGCCAGGGATCCGCCAGAGGCCCCTTGAGCAGGGCTCTGGGATCCAATCCAGAAGGTGCCCCCCTGCAACAACGGCGAGCGGGAGATGTTCTTCGGATCAGCTTCTTGGGAGCAATTGCGCTGCAGCTCCCGCCAGACTGACGGCTGCAACAGAGGCTGGAAATCCTTTTGCAGGCTGAAGATCAAGCCGACGACCACCGCAATGCCGAAGGAAAAGAGAACTCGGTAGATCACCAGCTCCGGCATGGAGCGAAAGGCAATCCAAGTGGAAAAGATCACCACCGGGTTAAACACCGGCGCCGCCAATAAAAAAGCCACTGCCACGTGGGGTGGGATCCCCTTGATCACCAGTTGCCGGGCCACCGGCAGGTTGCCGCACTCGCACACCGGAAAAAAGAACCCCAAAGCACCGCCAGCCACCGCGCTGCCGATTTTGCCTTTGGGCAGGAAGCGGGCCAACTGGGATCCCTCTACAAACACCGCCATCAGCCCCGATAGAAACACCCCCAGCAGCAGAAATGGCATGGCCTGCACCACAAGGCTCAGAAACAGGGTGAACCCGTCTCGCCAAAGGGGAGAGTCCAAGAGGCTCAACACACCACCTCACGCACGACTTGGGCCTTACTGAGTTTGGATCTCGGCCCAGCGCCCTGTCAAACGGCTCTCAACCCCGCTCTTCTATAGGGATGTAGCGTTGCTGGCGTTCGCCTGTGTACACCTGGGTGGGTCGGAAAAGCCGATTATCGGACAACTGCTCCCGCCAATGGGCCAGCCAACCCGCCGCCCGGGCAATGGCAAATACCGGCGTAAACAAATCTTCCGGGATCCCCAGCTTGGCGTAGACCAACCCTGAGTAGAAGTCCACATTCGGGTAGATCCCCTTCGGCCCTAGCAACTCCTCACACACCCGCTCCACTTCCAGGGCGATGTCGTAGTACTTGTCGTGGCCGTAGCGCTCAAACAGCTCCTCAGCCAGCCGCTGCAGGATGGTGGCCCGCGGATCCTTCACCTTGTAGACTCGGTGCCCCATGCCCATGATGCGCTGTTTTTTGGCCAGTTTCTCCTCGATAAACGAGCGTACATTTTCCACCGAGCCGATTTGCCGCAGCAGCATCATCACCTGTTGGTTGGCCCCCCCGTGCAACAGCCCCGAAAGGGTACCCACCGCCGTGGCCAGGCTGCTGTAAGGGTTAGCCAGCGTGGAAGCGCTCACCAGAAGGGCAAACGTAGAGGCATTGACCGTGTGCTCGGCGTGCAGGATCAGGCAGATGTCAAAAATGCGGGCCAACCAGGGATCCGGCTTCTTGCCCGAGAGCATGTATAGGAAATTGGCAGCATGATCCAGGTTGTCGTCCGGGGGAATGGGATCGTTGCCCTGTCGCATCTGGTGGAACATCGCCACCATGGTCGGCAGCTTGGAGAGCAACCGGGTGACGGTGCCGAACACATAGTCGGGATCCATCTCCCGCAGCGGGTAAAACAGCCCCAAGCCCGCCACACAGGTTTGCAGAGCATCCATCGGGTGGCCCGACTCCGGAAACGACTTGATCATGTCGCGGATGCGGTATTTCACCCGTCGATGACTGCGGATCGCCTGATCAAAGTTGTCCAGCTCCGACTGGGTCGGCAGCTTGCCAAAGATCAGCAAGTAGGCTGTCTCCAGAAAGGTACTGTGGGCGGTTAATTCCTCGATGGGGATGCCCCGATATTCCAGGATCCCCGCCTGGCCATCGACAAAACTAATGTTGGAGCGTGTGGCCGGAACGCCTTCCAAGCCTGGTCTGTATTCGCCATCCGCCATGGTCGGATCCTTAGAGCAAGTATTTCCTAGATAATGATGAATCAAGGGTTGCCAAAGGTGCCTGGAACCCAACCCCTTGTTCCTCTTGGGCAGCACTGACCCCGCTTCGCTACAGTAAAGCAAATTTTGGATCCCTGTAGCCAAATGCTGCCCCTGTCATCCTTCACAGAGAGCTAGGCTGGGATCCGCCTTCTATCTTGCAACAGCTCCCGCTGCCCGACGCAAAAATTGTTGCTATGGTGAGAACTGCGCCCGGCTTGAGGGATCTTGGCGCTTGCCGGAGCCTCAAAAATTTGCTCCCCCGCTTGGAGATCGGCACCGATGTCGGATACTGCTCAAACTCACCTTGGCTCCAGCCCAGTGCAAGGACTGGAGTACGTGGTGCTGGGAGTGGCCACTTGCTTCCAGCAGGATCAGGAAGGTCGCCTGGTAGAGGTTTTGGTGGCCGAGCCGGTGCCTGCTGCCGATTTGGACTGCCTGGCCCAAGAACGCCGCAGCACTTCCTATGTTCTCCTCTACGCCACAACCTATGCCGAGATCGTGAACAACGGGATCCCAACTTTGCCTGCCGATGTTTTCCCGCCAGGGGTGTTGTTGGGAGAAGACTTCGTGGAACGGGTGCAGGCAGCGGCCCGCACCTATCGCAGCAAGCCCCAGTTTCGCCATATCCCCCTGCACCAAACCTGCACTCCAGAGCGGGGGGTGTTTAAGCTCAATCACAGCGTTGAGCCCCGACGGATCCTCAACGCGGTTGTGGAGCATGACTCTAGTCAATAATAAGCTCAACTATACTGAAAACAATGTATAATATGTTCAGTACGGATTACTACCAGTTGATCTTTCTGTTTACTTTCGAGTCTGCCAACATGGTAGCCAAAGCAAAGCAGAAAATTGGTAGTAAGACGACACGGAAACTGCGCTTTGGGTATTCTACTCAAAGCTTTGCGGGATACCGCCATTCTGTTTGGAAACAAACAGAATGCTATCGCTGCATAGTTGAACAGTGATGTTCAGCAGTGTTCAGCGTAAATGTATCAGGTGAAGGATGCCGACAACATCAAACAGCACCCCCACACCCATCAACGGCTCTGACTCGCTGGGCTGTACGGTTGACATACTCCCCTGCCCAAAGGCAGGAGATTCTGGTTCCTGGTTCTGCGACAGCACTTACCGTATCGGGTTGCCCCTCTACGGCAGCGGTGCTCGTCTCCCCAGGCGTTTCCCCAAGCGCTACGCGCGTGCTGGCATCCAGGGCGGTTCCCTTTTGCCCAAAGGTACCGTTGCAAAGAACAACTACAAAGCCTATTGAGGCTGTATCCAGTCGTGAGACTGTTGGGTTTTTAAAGCGGTTGACTACCCTGCCGCTGCGGGTAGCACAGCACAAAGCCGCCCTAGTCGCGTCAGCGGGCCGTAGGCCCTAGGGCGGGGCTTTAGACCCAGTTTTTTTGGTAAAGCCACAGGGGCAAGCCCGAGGTGCTCACTTCAAACTGCAGACGGGCCAAGGCTTCTGCTGCCGGCAAAAACCGAGACCAACCTCTGCGCCGCGGGAGCAGGTCGTAGAACTTCGCATCCGTCGGCAAACCCGCCAGCTCTGCCGCCCAAAGGCGGGCATCTTCTTCTGTGCCCAAGCGATCCACCACACCCAAGTGGAGGGCCTGCTCTCCGCTGAAAATGCGACCATCGGCAAAAGTTTTGACCACATTCAAACTTAACTTGCGGGCAGCGGCAACCGTCTGCACAAACTGGCCGTAGGTAATGTCGATCAATTCTTGCAGGATGTTTCGCTCTTCCGGGGTTAGCTCGCGATCAAACGAGAGAATATCTTTGTAGGGGCCAGACTTAATCACCTTAAATGAAATCCCCACCTTATCCAGGAGGCGTTCGATATTATTGCCTCGAATGATCACGCCAATGCTACCGGTGATCGTTCCTGGGTTGGCGACAATTTTTTCGGCTCCCATGGCAATATAAACCCCCCCAGAGGCGGCAATGTTGCCAAAGCTGGCGACAATACGGGTGCCCTTTTTCTCCCGCAAACGCAAGAGGGCATTGTAGATTTCTTGGGAGTCGGCCACCGTCCCGCCTGGACTGTCGATGCGCAGCACCACAGCAGGGATCTGGTTTTCTTCCACCTCTTTCAGGGCCTTGAGAACCCGCTCGCGAGTTTTGCCATCAATGGCCCCTGCCACCTCAATGCGACCGATTTGCCGGCGCAAACCACCCAAGAATAATCGCTTCAGCATGGAAAAGAACTGGATAGGGATAAGTGCATATTCTGTATCATGAATGGCGGCTCATGGCTTGGTCAACCAGTTGCCTAGACGTTGCCATACACCGGGATCACTGCCCCTCGCAGATCCCGCGCTGCTTCTGAGACCAAAAAGGCGATCACCTGCCCGATGGACTCTGGCTTGACCCACAGCTTGGCTCGCTCGGATCCCATGGCAGCTCGGTTGGCCGGCGTGTCGATGATGCTGGGCAGGATGACGTTGGCCGTGATGTCGGTGCCTTGGGTTTCGGCGGCAATGGTGCGGGTCAGGGCCACCACCCCCGCTTTGGAAGCGCAGTAGGCGGCCAATTGCGGGCCCGGCTCCACCGCTCCTCGGGATCCCACCGTTACAATCCTCCCATAGCCCTGTTGCCACATTCTGCGCAGGCTGTGCTTGCAGGTCAGGAATGTGGTGGTGAGGTTGAGGTCGAAGTCGCGATACCAGTCCGCCAAGCTGTACTCGTGGGTGGGGCCCATGGCAAAGCCCCCCACCAGGTGGATCAGCCCATCCACGCGGGGTAGGTCGGCAATGACGCGGGCAACCGCCGCCTCATCTGTTAAATCCACTTGCACAAAGCGAACCCGATCCAGAGCATTGGCCGGCAGGCGCTCCCGCAAAATGGCAAGATCTTTCTCTTGGCGATAGGTCAAGGTCAGCTCTGCGCCGCTGGCCAGCACCACGGGAACCACCCCCAAACCCAGCCCGCCTGTGCCGCCGGTCAAGAGGATTTGCTTGCCTTGGTTGCTTTGCATGGATGCACCTGCATTGGCGAAGGGGATCCAAAACAAATTGGGAGGGGAGTGCAAAAAAACTCAGAGGATTTTGAGATCCATCCAACTGAGCTTCCCTCTCTTACCCTACCCTGGTTCCTGCTCCTCTTGAGGAACAACAGCCCTTTTGGGCGCTTTCTCCAGCAACAGATCGCTCAAGGCCAGCCAGTGGGGCAGATCCAGCTCTTCGGCGCGGGCATCGGGGTTGAGGCGGAGCTGAGCCAAAGCTGCTGCGACCACCTCTCGCTCCACCAAGCTTCCCAGGGCATTGACGAGCTTCTTGCGACGGGTGGAGAACCCCTGCCGGAGGAGTTGGTGAAACCAGCGGGGATCCCGGGCGGGGGTGGGGGCGGGGCGGGGGGTGAGGCGAATCACGGCAGATTCCACCTTGGGGGCTGGCTTGAAAGCGGTTGGGGGCACCCTGCAGATCAGCTCGCAATCGGCCAAATACTGCGTCCGCAGGCTCAGAGCACCATAGGCTTTGCTGCCGGGGCCGGCCTGCAAGCGCTCGGCCAGCTCTTTTTGCACCAGAAGGACAATGCGCTCGAACTGCCGAACCGGCTGGGCCGGGGATCCGAGCACCTTTTCCAAAATGGGGCCGGTCAGGTTGTAGGGGATATTGGCCACCAGCAGGCGGGGTTGAGGAGGCAGCGGCAGGCGGAGAAAATCTCCCTCCAGCAGGTGAAAACGGGGTTGGCCGGCGAACCGTTTTTGCAGCAGTCGGCACAGATCCCGGTCGATCTCCACCGCCACCACCTGGACACCCTGGGCCAGCAATCGCCGCGTCAGTTGGCCGGTGCCGGGGCCGATCTCCAGCACCCAAGTGGGATCCGCGTCTCCCTCTAGATCATTCAACTGGGCAGCCCGCACAATCGCCTCGTGAACAGCGGGATCCTTGAGCCAATGCTGACCAAACCGTTTACGAGGATAGGGCATGGGGGAATGTTCGCGCAGTGCTGCGCCGCAACCGAGAGATACCCAGAGCGGTTGAAGGAGAAATGGCCGGGTGGGTCATCGCTGGACTGAGTTGGGAACAGAAATCAAGGTGGGATCCGCATCCTCAGGTCTATCTCGGGCGGGTTGAGCAGGGAGCGCCTCTGGGTTCGGATCCCCGCTCAGGAGCGGCTTGCGGTAGAGGGGCACCGTAAAGGTGACGGTGGATCCCAGCCCTTCGCCCAAGCTGTAGAAATTGATCTCCCCTCCCATCGCCTCCACCAGGCGTTGGCTGATGGCCAGGCCCAAGCCGGTTCCTCCATATTGGCGGGTGGTGGAACCATCCACCTGCGTGAAAGCCTGAAACAGCTTCTGCTGCTTTTCCAGCGATACCCCGATCCCTGTGTCGATGACGCGGATGCGGGCCAAACCCGGGTTGCCGGGCAGGATATCCGCTCGCACGGTTACCGAGCCCTTGGGGGTAAACTTGATGGCATTCCCCACCAAATTGAGCATCACCTGCAACAGACGCTGATAATCTCCCAAGAGCAAAATCTGATCTGCAGTGTTGGGCAAGTGAAAGCTCAGTTGTAAGCCCTTCTGGCTGGCCTGCAGGCTAGTCTTGGCCTCCACATCCTTAAACAAGGCTCGCAGGTCGCAGGGCTGGAACTCCAACTGCATTTTGCCCGCCTCGATCTTGGCAATATCCAGCACATCGTTGATTAGGGCCAGCAGGTGCAGGGCAGAGCGATAGGCCTCTTGCAAAAAGTCCAGCTCCTCTTCGCGGTTTTCGGCCATCCCGTCCAGCACCAGCTTGATAAAGCCGATGATCCCGTTGAGAGGGGTGCGCAGCTCGTGGGAGGTGTTGGCCAAGAATTGGCTTTTGAGCTGGTTGGCCGATTCTGCTTGGGCACGGGCCTGCTCCAGCTCCTTATTTTTCTGACGCAGAGTTTGGTTGGCTAACTGCAAGCGGGTTGCCAGTTGGCGACTTTGATCCAGCAAAATGGCGTGGGCAATGGCTGCGCCCAGGTAGGTGGCAATGCTCTGGAGTACCTGAATGTGGCTTGGCTGCCAAACAGGAACCCTGTTCGGATCCAGCATTTCCAGCCAGAGCAGGCTGTTGGCGTAGCCCTGGTAAGACATGGCAATGGCCAGATGTCGCCCCGCCTCCACCGGTTCTTCCTGTCTGAGGGCCTGCAACAAATGGGGGTAATCTGCCAGCTTCAGGGTCTGGTGGAGCAGGGAGGGATCCCCAGGATGGCGGCGGTACTCGGCATTGACCGTGAGGGAGTCTTGCCCCACCTCGTAGAGGGCCATCAGGCAGCGATCTACCTCAAACAGTTGCCCCAACTGCTCCACGGTCTGCTGGCACAGTTGCCGGATATCCAGGGAATGCCGGATGTTGCGCACCAACTGCGTCGTGATCCCCTGTACCGGGTCGGCCAGGACAGGATGGGGCTGGCTGTTGGGGCTGCTGGCTCCTCCGGCCAGCGCAAAAGGCGTGGCCCCCAGCAACTTGCCCACTGCCGCAACCGCCACCACCTCCCCTTCCATGTCCCGTACAGGGTTGAGAGAAAGATGCAGATGCAACTTGTAGCGGGGCGAGAGCACCTGACATTCGTAGGAGAGGGGATCCCCGCTTGCAAAGACCTGGTTGAGCTTGGCTTCGTACTCTCCAGCGTTGGCCACCTCCCAGATTTGCTGTCCGCTCACGATGTGCTGAGGGTGGATGCCATATTTCTCGGCATCTTCCCAGTAAAAACTCCAGAAGCGCCTCTGGCGATCCTGCGTGTAGAACATCGGAGTGGGTCGGAGGGCGCCCATTTGGGATGAAGCCACCATTGCGCTAGGGGAACGTAGGCCAAAACTCAGGTTTTTCCAGAGGAAGCCGGGCTGGCCGGATCAGAGGCCGGGCGGGTTAGTGGGGCAGAGTCCTTGTTGAGGCGGGCGAAGATCATGCGGCCTGCTGAGGTTTGAATGGCGCTGGTCACAACCACAGAGCGGGTTTTGCCCACAGAGCGCTGCCCTTCTTCCACCACCACCATGGTGCCGTCTTCCAAGTAGCCCACCCCTTGACCTGGCTCTTTTCCTTCGCGGGTGATCTTGATATCAAAGCTATCGCCGGCAACATAGATGGGCCGCAGCGCCTCGGCCAACTCATTCACATTCAGCACCTTGACCCCCTGCAGAGCCGCCACCTTCTTCAGGTTGTAATCGGTGGTAAGCAGCGTTCCCCCCACGGTTTGGGTGAGGCGCACCAGCTTTTCATCGACAGTGGTCAGATCTGGATAGTTGGCTTCGTGAATAACGAAACGATCGGGGTAGGCCTCTCGCAAAGACTGCAGGGTATCCAAGCCTTTGCGGCCCCGCTCTCGTTTTTGGGCATCGGCTTTGTCGGCGATGGTCTGCAATTCCGTCAGCACAAAGCGAGGAACCACCAGGGTTCCTTCCAAAAAACCTGTCTCGATCAACTGAGCCACTCGGCCATCGATGATGGAGCTGGTGTCCAAAACCTTGGCCGTGGCAGCCACCACATTGCCCTCCGCCCAGAGGGCTGCCTGCAAAGCATAGTTGGGGTTAAACAGCCGCAGCAGCGAGGGGCCGTGGGTATCGGCCAGGCTGACCCCCAGATAGGCAAAGGCCAAGCTGAAAAAGACCGAAGCCAGCGGCTCGAGGAACCTGTTGAGTTGGGGAGGCAAGGGCAGCAAGTACACAGGAGCCATGGCCAGATTGGCGATCACCAAGCCGATCACCAACCCCACCGAGCGGCTGATCAACACGTCCGGCGGCAGGGAGCGCACATTGGCCTCGAAGCGACGGTAGCTCCAGCGCACCAGGGATCCCAAAGCCAGTCCTGCCAGCACGCCAAAGCCGCTGGTGACGACACGGGCTCCTTCCACATTGGCCCCCTGAATGGCGGCAGGAGGGAGCAAATCCAGGCCGTAAAACCCGAGACCAGCTCCCGCCAACATGAAGATCATGACCAGTAAAGCGTCTAGCATAAGAAAAAAGACGGCCCTGCTGAGTGGGTGATGCTGCTGGGAATAGGCAAATCTGCTTCCTACTCATTCTAGTCGTCTGGTGTTGGAGGGATCCGGACAACCAAGCCAGCCCTCCCCCAGAAGGATTCAGACTATGCTGAAATCATAGCGATCCCTTGCCAGCTTGAGGGATCTGTGGAGCATGCCTCTAACCCCCAAAACCCTGAACTTTGCTGAATTTACTGAGCTTTAGGCGGTTTGGCAAAAGTCATTGAGAGGGATATAGTAGACCAAGTTTCCCCCTGATCCTTGAGTCCACCGCAACGGTTGCCGGGAAGTGAAGGGGGAAAGCGCTCGGGGGGTATTCCTCAGGGCTTTGCGGGATACCGCCTTCCTGCTCAGAGATAGGCAGGATGCGATCGCTTCTTTCCTGAACCATGTTCAGGAGAGTTCAGCGTGAATGTATCAGAAACCGCTACAATCCAAATCTCAACGAGGCTAAAAGCAACCATGGCACAAGCACTGGAACTCAATACCGAGAACGTCGAGAAAGTCCTGAACGAGCTGCGTCCTTACTTGATGGCCGATGGGGGCAATGTGGAATTGGTGGAAATCGATGGCCCGGTGGTCAAGCTGCGCCTGCAAGGGGCCTGTGGAGCCTGCCCCAGCTCAACCATGACTTTGAAGATGGGCATTGAGCGCAAGTTGCGGGAAAGCATCCCCGACATTTTAGAAGTGGAGCAGGTATTCTGAGGGGCCCTGTAGGTTTTTGTGAGATTCCTTTAGGGTTCTTTATCATGTGTTGGATTATGTGCCTTGATAAATAGCCTCGATAAATAGCCTCGGGTGGCTCTCTGCTCCCCACTTCTTTCTTCTGTGCCTTCTTCAGAGCTAGCGCATGTCTGTTCTCCTCTCCATCGCCATTCTCGCCCTGCTGATCCTGGTGCATGAGGCAGGGCACTTTGCGGCAGCCAAACTCCAAGGGATCCACGTCAACCGCTTCTCGCTGGGGTTTGGGCCGGTGTTGTGGCGATACCAGGGCAAGGAGACAGAGTACGCCATTCGCGCCCTGCCGCTGGGGGGCTACGTGGGCTTTCCTGACGAGGATGAACATTCCCCCTACCCGCCCGACGACCCGGATCTGCTGAAAAACCGCCCCGTGCTGGATCGCCTGGTGGTGATGAGTGCGGGGGTGATGGCCAACCTGCTCTTCGCCTATCTGGTGCTGGTGTTGATGTTCGCCTCGGTGGGGATCCCCTCGGTAACGCGCATCCATCCCGGCATTCTCATCCCTCAGGTGATGCCCGATAGCCCGGCGGAGCGGGCCGGCCTGAAGGCAGGGGATGTGGTGTTGCAGGCAGCCGATCGCGATTACAGGGGGATTGCCGACGAGACGGCGGCCTTGGCAGCTCTGAACGATTTTCAGGTGCTGATCCGCAGCAGCGAGAACCGGCCCATTCCCCTGGAGGTGCAGCGTGGGGAAGGGGATCCCCTGCAGTTGACGGTGATCCCGGCGGCGCGGGGAGAGACGGTGGCCATTGGAGTGACCTTGGCCCCCCACCAGGAGGTGACCTTGCGTCCCCCTCAGAGTGTGGCTGAGATCCTCACGGAGGCGGGAAATGCCTACCAGCGGGTGGTGATGCTCAATCTGAACGGCCTGCAGCAGTTGGTTCAGAATTTCCAAAGTACGGCCACCCAGGTCTCCGGCCCGGTGGGGATCGTCAAGATTGGGGCGGATCTGGCCCGCGATGACGCCGCCAGCCTGTTTAATTTCACCGCTTTGATTAGCATTAACCTGGCCTTTCTCAACCTGTTGCCCCTGCCCGCCTTGGACGGGGGACACATTGCCTTTTTGATCCTGGAGGCGATTCGCGGCAAACGGCTGCCCAAGCATCTGGAGGAGCGGGTGATGCAGACGGGCTTGGTGTTGTTGCTGGGATTGGGGGTGGTGCTGCTCTTCAAAGACACCCTCGCCATTGTCACCGGGTCGGGCTAGGGGAAGATGGCCAGCAAACGGGCCTTGCGCCAGCGAGCTTTGGAGATCCTGCTCCGGCTGAAGCGCCACTACCCCAACTCCACCTGTGCCCTCCACTACCGGACGCCGCTGCAGCTCTTGGTGGCAACCATCCTCTCCGCTCAGTGTACGGATGAGCGGGTGAATCAGGTAACGCCGGAGCTGTTTCGTCGCTTCCCGGATGCCCAGGCCCTGGCGACAGCGCCGCGAGAGGAGATCGAGGCTCTCATCCATTCCACCGGCTTCTATCGCAACAAGGCCAAGCACATTCAGGAAGCCTGCCGCAAGATCTTGAGCGATTTCGGTGGCCAAGTGCCCCGCACCATGCCGGAGCTGCTCACCCTACCCGGCGTAGCCCGCAAGACGGCCAATGTGGTGTTGGCCCATGCTTTTGGCATCCATGCCGGGGTTACCGTCGATACCCATGTTAAGCGCCTCAGCCGCCGCCTCGGCCTCACTGAGCACGAGGATCCCGTGCGCATCGAAAAGGATCTGATGCAGTTGTTGCCGCAGGCGGATTGGGAGAACTGGTCTATCCGTCTGATCGACCACGGGCGGGCCATCTGCACTGCCCGCAGGCCTCTGTGCCAGCAATGTTTTTTGGCGGATCTCTGCCCCAGCGCTCCTCTTCTGGGATCGGCTGCACCGGCCGAGAAAACGGATAAAAAAGCTACAAAAGCCTCGCCGGCCTGAGATGATGGTTTCTAGGCGCCCCGCGTGGCTGAGCCCCCCATTCTTCCGGCGCTTGTTTTGGCCGCCTCTCGCCCTAGAATAAGCTCCATGCAGGATAAACCCATGTCAGTCGCGCCCCCCGTTCTGGTCATTGCCGGCCTGACGGGATCCGGGAAAACTTTGGCCATCCAGCAGTTGGAACAACTGGGGTACACCAGCCTAGAAGGGATCCCGCCTGCCCAGGTGATCCCCTTGGTTGAGGCGATGCGGACCCATCACGCTGCTTTGGCCATCAGCTTGAATCTCCACGCCCAGGAGTACCGGGATCAAGTTCCCACCCTGGCTGCTTGGGTGCAATCGCAAGGGATCCCTTTCCTATTCTTGGAGGCCCGCTCCCCAGTGTTGCTCAACCGTCTCAGCGCCCACCGCCGTCCCCATCCCTACGGGGAAGCTGCCGGTTTGTTGGAGGCCATTGAGCAAGAGCGGCTGGCTCTGGCCCCGGTGCGGGAACGCTGCACCCACTGGTTGGATACCTCCGACCTCAATGCCCAGCAACTGCGGCAGCAATTGCAAGCTTTGGTGCAAGGGATCCCCCAGCCCCTCAACCTAAGGCTGGTCAGCTTCGGTTTCAAATACGGCGTTCCCCCCGATGCCAACTTGCTGTTCGATGTGCGTTTTTTGCCCAACCCCTTCTTTCAGCCCCATCTGCGTCGCCTCACTGGGCAGGATCCCCTGCTGCAGGAGTTCTTGTTTGCGGATCCCATCACACAATCCACCTATCAGCACATCTTGTCCTTGGTCAAAGCGTTTTGGCCCCACTACCGCGCAGAGCGTCGCCCCCACCTGACTTTGGCTATCGGCTGTACCGGCGGTCAGCACCGCTCGGTGGCCCTGGTGGAGCGCCTGGCCCAGGATTTGCAGCCTTGGACTGTCCCTGCCGGCAACCACGTTCTTCCCGACCTGAATGTTCAGGTTCAGCATCGCCATCTGCTCGACTCTCAGCGGGAGCTGGAAGCCCGCTTTGGCCCGGTGCCCGGCGAAGCCGGCGTTGCCCAGCAACAGGTTAGGATCCCTTTGGCCGGCGTTCCTGCACCTTCCCATGGCTAAGCCCCTGCCCAGCAACAAGTCCCCTGTTTGGGGCATTCGCCGCCGCAAGGCTGCTTGGCCGGGAAGTGGCTGGAAATGGCTCTTTCCCGGTTTGGCTGTCAAACGCTGGCTGAGCCTGGCGGTTGGGGGCGTGCTGCTGATGGTGCTGGGCATCGCCATCTGGACGGAGTTGACCCCCATCTTTCGCCTGAAGCGGCTGATCGACATCACCCTGCGCTTGATTACCACTTGGATCCCGAACAACATCAGTGGCCCCCTGGTGACTGGGATCGGGCTGGTGATGGTGGTGCTGGGGTTTCGCAGCGCCATGCGCTCCATCGAGGATGTGCTGATCCCCGAGGGAGATGAAGCGCTGGTGGATAAGCTGTTGTCGCGGCGGCGTCTCAGCCGTGGTCCCCGCATTGTGGTGCTGGGGGGCGGTACCGGCCTCTCCAATCTGCTGCGGGGTCTGAAGCGCTACAGCTCCAACATCACGGCCATTGTCACGGTGGCCGATGACGGGGGATCCTCAGGGCGTCTGCGGCGGGAGATCGGCGTTTTGCCCCCCGGCGATATCCGCAACTGCCTCACTGCTCTGGCCAACGAAGAAAAGCTGCTCACCGAGCTGTTTCAATATCGCTTCCAGTCGGGGGAAGGGCTAAGCGGCCACAGCTTCGGCAATTTGTTCATCACTGCCCTCACCGCGGTAACCGGCGGCGACTTGATTCGGGCCATCACTGCCACCTCACAAGTCTTGGCCATTCAGGGGCGGGTGCTGCCGGCCACCCTGGCGGATGTCACCCTTTGGGCGGAGCTGAGCGATGGCCGCCGCGTGGTGGGAGAGTCCAACATTGCCAAAGCCGGAGGACGCATTTGCCGAATTGGCTGTGACCCCCCCAACCCTCCCGCCCTACCGGAAGTCATCGAGGCTATTGAGGCGGCAGAGTTTGTGGTGCTGGGGCCGGGTAGCCTCTACACCAGCATCATCCCTAACCTGTTGGTACCGGAAATTGTGGAAGCTCTGGCCAAAAATATGGCCCCCCACATCTACGTCTGCAACATCATGACCGAGCCGGGGGAAACCGACGGCTATACTGTTGGGGATCACGTCATGGCTTTGGATCGGGTGGCAGGAGTGCGCCTATTTGACGGCGTGCTGGTGCAGCGGGAGCCACCCTCCCCGCGCGCTTTGGAGCATTACCGCCGCAGCGGTTCTGAGTTTGTGGTGCTGGATCCCGACAAACTGGCTTACCTGGGCTGCCGTGCCGTTTTGGCTAACGTCATGCAAGAGGATCCAGAGACCGGCTTAGTGCGCCACAACCCTGAACGCTTGGCTGCAATGCTGATGCGCTGGTTCGACAGACATCGCCCCCTCTAGCTTTGCCCAGGATGTCCTGATACATTCACGCTGAACTCTCCTGAACATGGTTCAGGAAAGAAGCGATCGCATCCTGCCTATCTCTGTTCGCGTCAGCGGGACGGAGTCCAAGCAGGAAGGCGGTATCCCGCAAAGCCCTGAGGAATACCCCCCGAGCGCTTTCCCCCTTCACTTCCCGGCAACCGTTGCGGTGGACTCAAGGATCAGGGGGAAACTTGGTCTACTATATCCCTCTCAATGACTTTTGCCAAACCGCCTAAAGCTCAGTAAATTCAGCAAAGTTCAGGGTTTTGGGGGTTAGAGGCATGCTCTGCTGTTATTGCAGGCGGGAATAAGGGCGGGGATAGGGCTTGCGCATCTGTCGAGCCAGGTACACCTGAAAGGTTTGCGCCACCGCCCCTGCCCGCACCAGGGGAACCTCGGCCACAGGCTCGATTTGGGCAAAGTAGTCGCCATAGGTGGCTGGGATCCCTGCCCTCGGCTGGAACAACTTGGAAGTGATGAGCAGCCCATCCTGCCCCAGCCAGTCCTGCGGCTGCGACCAAAAGGCAAAGCCCCGCAAATCTGCATCCAGGCAGGTCAGAGGCTTGTCCGTCAGCGGAGCCAGGGCCATGGCGATCTGACCGCCCAAAAAATAGACATTGGTAAAAACGAACTCTGCCTCCTCAAGGGCTTGAGCCAGGTGGGGATCTGTCCGAAACCGCTGCCGCAACTGCTCAATTTCAATGAGCTGAGTAGAGGGATCCTGCTCCACGGGCCACAGCCCCATCCCTCCCGGCTCTTGCAGCAGGCCGTAGCGCACATGGGCCAGCCCCACCCCCACCACCAAACTCACCATCACCGCCGTCCCCACTAAGGTTCGCTTCGCTCCCGGCCACCGTTCCCAGAAGGATCCCAGCAGCAGCGTCAGCACCCAAAACCCCGGCATGGGCCAGGTGGGCAAGATGGGCCGGTAGCCTCCCATCAAGGTAAAGGCCAACACCAGCGGTAATCCACAGGCCAGGATCAAAAGGTGCTTGAGCTCTTCATCCGTCAGCCGCATCCCGCGGAGAATCTGCAGGGCCACCCGACCCGTCCCTGCCAAACTCGCCCACCCCAAAGGGATCCCCAAGCTGGGGAACAGGTAAAAGATTTCAGAAAGGATCGTCAGCCCCAGCGCTTGCAGTTGATACCCTGCCTCCGGCACCGCCCGCCCCGCCTGAAAGCGAAAGGAGACCCAATCCTGCTGGGCGTTCCAGATCAGCACCGGGCTGAAGGCCAGCACAAAACCCAGCACCGCCAGCACCGTCCAGCCCGACCTCAAGGCACAGCGATGAACTGGGCTGAGCAGACAAAAGAGTACCAGGCCGAACCCCAAAGCCAAGCCGTGGTACTTCCCCAAGCAGGCCAGCCCCACCAAGAGACCTATGAGCGCTAGCCTAGGCCCTGGCCGATAGCGAGCCGCCCCATAGACTCCCAATTTCCCCTGCCCCAAAGGCACCGGGAAAAACTCCTGGCTGGCCACCCATAGGGTTGCTGCCGTAAAAAAGATCAGCGGGCTATCCGGCAAGGTCAGCACCCCAAACCCAATCCAAAGGATGGGTGCGATGCTGATGGCCGCCAAGCTGATCAGTCCCGCCCGAACAGAGAAAAGGCGCGCTCCGGTGTAGTAGAGGAATAGGGAAGAGCCACAATACAGCAGCAGGGATCCCAGTCGAATAGAAAAAGCCGACACCTGGCCGGTCAAGGCAGGCCCCAAGCCCGTTGTCCAGGCCACCAGCGGCGGATGGTCAAAATAGCTCCAATCCAGATGGCGGGTGTAGAGGTAGTAGTAGGCTTCGTCAAAGCCCGGCGGCAAAAGGGCAGCCACCAGGCCCCGCATGAACAAGCCCAACCCCAGGATTAGCCAAACCGCTCTAGGCAATGGAGGGGATCCCTATGGGCAGATGGACAGATCTAACTTACCTTGAATACCTCTCGGGGCTACGTCCCTCTAGCACTATGACTTTGTTTCCCGCAAAAAAATGACCGGACACCCCAAAAATTGACCCAGCTTCTCGGCCTCTGCCCGCGCCTCTGATTCACTGTCATCACAAAGCGCCAGGAAGAGGTTTTAAATCAAGCAAGTTAAAGGTTTGAGATGTTGAATGTACGCAAGTGAGTTGGGTTTTTCATGTCCTCCCAGTTTCTTTTGAATGTGATTTAAAACTGCGGATCCAAGTGCGAAAAGTCTGAGGATTTGCCCGCACCTAATTCATGTTCTGAGGCATTAATTAAGTTATCTCCAACACTTAAATTATCTCCAACACCTCTAAAATTTCTTGGGCTGCTTTTCGGGATCCCAAGGTCTTTCCCAGAAGCTGTGGGGTGGCATAACAGTGGGATGAGCGCCAAACTAGCGGTGGTGCTTATGTGAGGATTGCAATGGAAGGCAGACCTAGGGCTAGGGTAGGGCGGCCTGTGCCGAAATCTCTGGAGACAAGGCAAAATGGCCGGCAACTTGCCCAACGGCGCCGACGCAGAGGCTCTTGGCCCCCTTCACCGCGAAGCTCCAGGCAGTGGGGAACAACGCTGGGATGGCTCTTGGGGGATCGGATCCCGACGGCCCGCCAGCTTGACTTTCGCGCCGGCATGACCGGCTTGGCTCTGACCATTGCCCTGTTTCTGACAGGGGCACGCCTGGTTTATTTGCAACATCAACAGGCACCCCTGTTGCAGCAGCGAGCCGAGGCCCAGCAGAGAGCCCAGCTAAGACCCTTCATTCCTCGTCGCTCGATTCTGGATCGTCACTCCATTGCCAAGCAACAGGCAGAATTGCTGGCCGTAGATCGCCCTGTCTACACCCTCTGGGCCCATCCCCGTCTCTTCGGCAAACGCACCCCGGAGGAAATGGCCACTGCCCTTGCTCCCCTGTTGCGGCGTCCGGTGGAGCAACTGACGCAGCGGCTGTCGGTTAATCATGCGGTGCGGGTGGAGCGCTGGGTATCCCAGGAGGTGGCGGATCAAATTCAGGCTCTGCATCTGGATGGCCTGGAGCTGGTGAGCGAGCGGCAACGCATTTACCCCCAAAAAGAGATGGCCGCCGAGGTGGTGGGCTATGTGGATCTGGATCATCAGGGCCAAGCGGGAGTGGAATATTCCCGGCAAGAGCTGCTGGAGCGTACTGTTCAGCCTGTTACTATTCCTCGCGATGGCTACGGACGACTGTTGGCTGCAGAGGTACCGGAAGGGCTGCTGCAATCCCGCGAGACGGTGCTGCAACTTACCCTAGACATGCGTCTGCAAAGAGCTGCCCGCGCTGCCCTGAAAGCCCAACTGCAACGGTTTCGAGCGCTGCGGGGTACGGTGATCATCTTGCAGCCCCACACGGGGGAGATTTTGGCTCTGGTGAGCGAGCCCACCTATGACCCCAACCGCTACTTTGAGTATGACCCCGGTCTTTTTCGCAACTGGGCCGTAACGGATTTGTATGAGCCGGGATCCACCTTCAAGCCCATCAACATTGCCATTGGGTTGGATGCTGGAGCCTTCAGGGCAGATGAGCGGGTCTATGACGAGGGTCGGATTCTCATCGGTCAGTGGCCCATTCAAAATTACGACTACCACCAGCGAGGGGCCCATGGCTGGATGAGCGTCACGGATATCCTGCGGCAATCCAGCAATGTGGGCATGGTACATCTAATGCGCAAGCTGGATCCCCGCCAGTACTACAATGCCTTGGTGCGGCTGGGGTTCAACGAGCGCAGTGGCGTGGATTTGCCCTTTGAGCCGGCCAGCCGTTTGAAACCGCTGCGACAGTTTGTTACGGTGCCGGTGGAGCGGGCCACTGTCGCTTTCGGCCAGGGGCTGGCCCTCACTCCTCTACAGTTGGCTGCCATGCACTGCATCATTGCCAATGGCGGACTGAAAGTACAGCCCCATGTGGTGCGAGGCTTGGTGGAAAAGGATACGGATACTCTGGTTTGGGGATCCCCGCAGCCCCAGCCGGTGCGGGTGTTGTCCGAGCAAGCCACCCTGGCGGTGCGTATCCAAATGCGGGATGTGGTGGACTTTGGCACCGGGCAATCGGCCAAGATCGAGGGGTATGAGATCGGCGGCAAAACCGGCACTGCCCAGAAAGTTGGGCCGCGGGGGGGCTATTTGCCCGGCAAGCGCATCACCAGTTTTGTGGGCTACTTCCCGGCCATTCGCCCGAATTACGTGATCTTGGCGGTGATCGACGAGCCGCAGGGGGAAGATGCTTTCGGCTCGACGACGGCTGCTCCCGTTGTTCGCTCGGTCATCCAGGAGATCATCGCCCTGGAAGGGATCCGCCCCAACTCTACTTAGCGCAGCTACAGGAACAAGGGGCGAAGGCGGATGCCAAAGAGGGCCCAGACCGTAAAGAAATGAGCGAAATGCCCGTACTTTCCTATTGGCTCTTCCTGGAAAAAGCCCTACTCAAGACTTGCCACCCATAGAGTCGGGTTTAACCTCCGCACTCCTCCAGCTCAGTTTGGAGTTGAGGTAGAAGTTCCAGAATACGACAACACCGATGGCAATTAAGTTGGCCAGTAGATAATGAACGCCCAAGCGCTCGCTCAGCAAGATCACCAGTGAAGCGTTGAGAACCAAGCCAATTAAGCAGATAACGTTAAACTTCGCCAACCGCTGCAGGCGATTCCAGGGCCCCGGCTGCAAGCGGGTCACATGGCGAAAAGTCCACAGGTCGTTCCAAAGGAAGTTATTGAGAATGGCCACCTCCGAAGCAACCAGCTTACTCGTTATGAGATCCCATCCCAAGTTGGCGGGATCGTGCAAAACATAGAGCAAAGCCATGTCCACCAAGGTGCCGGATAGGCCAACCGTGCTGAAGCGCAAAAAGGATCCCACCTGCCCTAGCGAAAAGCGCAGCACCATCAGGTGGTGGAGATATTGGAGACAAGTTTGCAGTTGGATTTTGCTCTCGCCGTTCTGGCGCTCCTGAAAGATGTAGCCGACTTCAGCAATGGTTTTCACCCGGCCCCGCGCCAGCACCTCGATCAGCAGCTTGTAACCCTTGGGGTTGAGCGGGATCCCGGCAATAGACTGGCGTCTGACCAGGAACAGTCCGCTCAACGGATCGGAAACACGGCTGAAGATCCCTGGCAGCAGAGCCAACCCGATCCATTGGGCCCCACGGGAGACGATGCGTCGGCCCAAGCTCCAGTGGCTCACCCCCCCCGACTCCGCATAGCGGCTGCCCACCGCCAGATCTGCCCCCTTCTGGATGAGCAGCCACAATTTGAGGATGATCTCCGGCGGATGCTGCAAATCCCCATCCATAACCCCCAGCACCTCTCCGCGGGCAGCCTGCCATCCTCGCACCACTGCTGTAGCCAGGCCCCGTTCCCGCTGCCGGCAGATAACGCTGAGTTGGGGAAACTCCTCCTGCAGCTCCTGGGCCAACTTGGCGGTGTGATCCGGGCTGTTGTCATCCACCACAATCAGCTCATAGGCCCCCGGTAGAATCGTGTCTAGGTGGGCACACAACTGCCGGATCAGGCTGCAGATACTGGAGGCTTCGTTGTAGGTGGGAATGACCAGCGACAGTTGGACAGGGCTGGACTGAGACAGAGGTGGAATCTGAAAAGGAGCTGCAGAAGCTTTGGGATCGGCAGAGGAAGTAGGAGCTCCATGAAGCATTCAGCAGGCCATCCAAAAACAATAAAACAAAAATCCTCCGCCTAGGGCTGCAAATCCTAGGACTGCCTTGGTTCATACTGGGTCCACAGAACGATCCCCTATCGTACTGATCGATGAGCCGCAGGGCTAGACCTTTCTCTACCTACTTAGCTTCTGAGGACTCCGTCTCACTGACGCGAACGGGAGAGGTCACCTGGCTAAGGGGATCCCGTGGAGTGGCTCATCGCCACCGGGATCTGGGCCTGAGCAGAGGCAGTCTCAGGCAGCGAGGGGGCAGGGGTGAAACTGGGGTAGGGGATGCGCTCGTGGTTGGATTCCCGCCAGACCTCCACGAAAGCGTCTGCCACCACCTCCAAATCCTCCAGCGTCAGCCCACTATCAACCAACTGGCCATCTTGCCAACGGGCCTGGGCAATTTTGCGGACAACAGCTTTTGCCCGCTCGACCACATCGGGGCCGAAGCCATCGCTCAGAGTCATGCTGCGCAGGGCGGCTTCACAGGCATCGGCCATCATCACCACCCCCGTCTCCTTGCTCTGGGGGATCGGGCCATCGTAGCGGAACGGCTCTTCGGGTACGGGCTGACCCCCGGCTTTCATCTGGGCTTGATGGTAGAAATAGGCAATCAGGATCGTCCCCTGGTGCTCAGGGATAAACGCCTGGACGGCGGTAGGCAGATTATATTGCTTGGCCAGGCGCAAGCCATCGCTGACGTGGGCCTTGATAATCTGAGCGCTGCGATAGGGATCGTCCAGTTGGGCGTGGGGGTTGAGGCTGCCCATCTGGTTCTCGATGAAGTAGCGGGCCTGCAACATCTTGCCGATGTCATGGTAGAGGGTGCCGGTGCGCACCAGCTCCACGTTGAGGTTCAGCTTTTGGGCAGCCCGTTCTGCCAAAGTGGCCACAAACAGAGTGTGCTGAAAGGTGCCGGGGGCCTCTGCAGCCAGTCGCCGCAACAGGGTGCGATTGGGATTGCTCAACTCGATCAGACGAATGGGGGTGGCCAAGTCAAACAGGCGCTCCAGGTAGGGGCTGGCTCCCAGGGCAACAATGCTCCACCCCAGGCTGGTTCCCCCCGCCAAAGCCATAGCCAACAGGTCGATGCCGCCGGTGGCGGCCAAGCTAACCGCCCCGTAGGCCAGCATCTGCACCGCTGCCGCTCCTCCCCCCAGCAAGGCCAGCTCTTCTCGGGAGCGGGAACGCCCGGCCAAGGCAGAGGCCACCACACTGCCGGACAACAAGGGCACGACGGTGAGCAGGTTGGCAGAGGAGACCAAGGGCAAAAACAACGCCTGGCCCACCACCACCACCAGGCCCAGCCCTGCCCCGTAAAAACTGCCCAGCAACAGCCCCACCGCCGGCAAGGAGCTGAACTCCAGCTTGAACAAGGCCGCCAACAGGGGAGCGGTCAGGGAAACCATGAGGATCAACACTCGATCCCGGCGGCGCAATCCCGGCCTCAAGCGTTGTTGCAGAGGCACAAAGACAGCCAGGCCCATGCCCATCACTCCGGCCACTCCCACCAAGCCCCAGATGTTGATCCCGCGCTGGGTAAGCCCAAAGTGATCCAAGATGAGAAAAATTTCGGGAGTGATGACCTGATCTGCTCGCACGATCACCTGGTTCTCGGCAACCGAGATCAGAACCGGCTCTACTTTTTCCAGCTCGGCGCGAATGCGCTGCTCGGTGCGCTGGGGATCCACCTCCACATTGGGAATGAGCACCTGCTGCAGCCACTGATAGACCAGCCCTTGCAACTCCTGTCGTTGGGCAGCATTGCCCGGAAACATCAAATCGTCCAGTTGGGCTTGGATCCCTTCGGCGCGAACTTCGCGGGGCAGGCCATCCACGATCCCTATCTTCTGCAGACGCTCCAAGACCCGCCGACTCAAGGTTTGCAAATGCTGCCAATCCGCATCTGCCAAATTGAGAACGGTGGCCGGGACAGGGGGGGTGAGCTGCTCCAGAGCCGGCAAAGCCGCTTGATAGCGCCGTTGCGCCGCTTCCACCTGGGCAATTAGCTGAGTATAGGGATCCGTCCCCGCCATCTGGGTGGCCGATCCATCCAACCAAGCCCGCTGCCAAACCTCAACAAGCTCCTGCTTGGCCCGCTGCTCCAGCTGCTCCGGTCGCCCAGAAGAGGGCTCTTCTGAAGGAGATGGGGTGGCTCCGCGGATGGCCTCTTTTCGGACGCGAGCCTGGAAGGGTTCCCACTCCTCCGGGGAAAGCTGGCGCAGGTAGATCTGCGTTGGCAGAGACAGCAACTGGACAGAAACATAGGGCAGAGGCCCTGCCTCTTGTCGGATGGCTTCCACCTCAGCCAGGAGACCCTCCAGGTTTTGCCGCATGCTGTCGTTGGCGGTGCTGTTGATTTTGAGGGCCTGAACCACCCGCCGTCGCGCCTCAGCTTGTCGGGCCTGGGTAGCCTCCACATCTTCAATCTCCGCCGCAGCAGGGGCAAGAAACGTCTGCGGAGAACGGCTGCCGACGGTCAGTTGTGGTTCGTTGTAGTAGCGGATCCCGTGGACGGCAGTGAGGGAGAGAAGCGCGAGGGCATAGCCGGCAATCCGCTCCGAAAGGGGGGGCCTGCTCTTTCGAGGGGAAGCTGCCTGGCGTCGCCGAGTCCAGTGTTCCGCGTTCGCGTCGGTGGCGCGAAGGGCTTTGGTCGTGAGCGGGTTTTTCATGGATTGGCCTGGCAGCGTCTTTCTCTTTTCTATCCCCTTTTGGCCGGGTAGCCCAGGAAGAGGATCTCAATCGCCGATGGTAATCTGCCCCACCATACCTGCTTCTGCATGGCCGGGAATGGTGCAAACCAAAGCGTAGACTCCAGATTTCAGGGGAATAAATTGCCACTCCACCGAAGCGCCTGGCTTCAGTTCCAATTCTCGGATCTGGCCCTTGATTTCCACACCGGCCACTTCCAACTTACGGGTCCAAACGGCATCGGCAAAATCTTTGGCGCTGAAATAATGTTTCAATTGGCTGGGGTTGCTCAGGCGAAGACGGTAGAGGCTGCCGTTGTGAAAAGACAGTTCCTTGGGCGCAAACACCAACTGATTGTCGGCAGTGCCCAACTCAACCACCTTCTCCTGCGGCGTTTGTCTGGAGAGATCCCGCGCCTGCGCCAGGCCAGGGATCCCAATCATGAGAACCGATAGCCAAATTCCCAACACCAGGAAACGACAGAACCTGCTTAACATGGCAACACCATGGAATCAAAAACTCTCTCCCGCTGAGGGGAGTAGCTTGGAAACTCAAGATAGCAGCTCGAGCGGTGGGTGGAGAGATTTTGCCGCTGCGGCTGTCTAGCCCTCTACATCCGTGTAGAGCCGCACAGTTAGGGCTTCCCCTCCGTCTTCGGGTATTTCGCCCCTCATTTCAAGGGCTACCGCAGCGGCGTAGCCACCGGCAACCCGAAGGGGTAGGGTCACCCAGCGGGAGTCCTCGCCCAAAGCTGCAGAGCCGGCCAGACCTCTGCCCGTTCCCTTCAGGAGTGCCTCTTTTTGTGTCCACATTTGGAAGAAGAGGGCATCTCGCTCTGGAGCTGGACAGTTGGCCAAACGGACTTGCTCGGCAGCCGAAAAGTAGCGCTGGGCGATGCGCTGCCAGCGGGGCACAGGTCGAACCCATTCCAGATCCACTCCAATGCGGTATTGCAACCTCAGGCCGATCAGGACGCGCTCGTGGGAGTGGCTGAGGTTGAACTGCAGCGGTAGGGGTGGATCCCGCCAGTAGGGTTTGCCGGTAGAACTGTGGTCGAGGGGGATCCCCTGGGGTGGAATGCCGCTGTAGCGGCTGAGCAAGCTCCGCAACCCAAGACGACCGGCCAGAAAGCGGCACCGATCCGCCGGCAGTTGTAAACGCTCTGCCCGCCGACGTTCCTCAGGAGAAAGAAAGTCGAGCTGGGGGAGCAACTTCTCCAACGGGGGGACTGTCTGCAGCCAAAGGTGCGCCTCCGACTTCCCCAACAACGGCTGCAGGGATCCCACTGTGAAGTTGGGTCTAGACAACTCTAAGGAATAAGGATGGGATAACATGGCCTTGAATTGGTGGGGTTGGCAACACCACCCAGACAGTACACCCTTTCCTGTACGCGCTCGCGAGACCTGGTCTGACCTGATGCCCTCCTTCCACTATCCCCCCCGTCCTGACCGTGTCCGCGCAGCTCGTCAGCAGGCTATTCGTCAGGGGATCCTCTGGCTGTTGTTGGGGTTCACGGCTGTGTTGGCGGGTTCTGCCGGTGCCCTCCTGGCCGTGATGTTGCCCCGTCAGGTGATCCCAACTTCCCTCACTCCTGCAGAACAAGAAGCCTTCCGTCCCGATGCCTTACGGGCTGCGGCTCTGGATCGCTCGTTGCATATCCTCATTCTCGGCACGGACAACCCGGATCCCACCCTGCCCTTGCCCACAGAGCGAGATCGCTTCCACACCCGCAGCGACACCATTCTCTTGGCCCGCTTTGATCCCCAGGCGCGGCGGATTACCGTTTTGTCCATCCCCCGCGACACTCGTGTGCGCTTGCCTGGCTTTGGTGTGGCCAAGATCAATGCTGCCAACTTGGCAGGGGGCCCGGCGCTGACGGCTCAGGTGGTCAGCCACTTGATGGGTGGGATCCCGATTGACCGCTACATTCGCCTCAATACCGATGCTCTGGAAGAGCTGATCGACGCGGTGGGCGGCGTGGAAATCTACGTGCCGGAACCGATGCAATACGCAGATCACACCCAGCAGTTGTTCATCCACCTGGAGCCCGGCTGGCAACGCCTCAATGGAAAACAAGCCCACCACTTTGCCCGCTTTCGCCGCGATCACCTGGGATTGGGGGATATCGGTCGGGTGCAACGGCAACAGGAATTGCTGCGGGCCCTGAGCCGGGAACTGCTCTCCCCTGCTGTCTGGCCGCGGATCCCAAAGATTTTGCAGGTTATCCGCACCAACCTCGATACCAACCTCACCTGGGAAGAGGTTCTGAGCTTGGCCAAGTTTGTCCTCACCTCTGGGGGCGATCGCATCGACCTGGTGCTGCTGCCGGGCCGCTTCAGTCAGCCGGGAGAATTCTCCACCAGCTACTGGCTGCCGGATCCAGCCGGGATCCGACGGGTGGCCGTCTCCCACTTTGGCCTGGAGGCAGAGGTAGCCCGCATTCCTCCACACCGCCTGCGCATAGCCGTGCAAAACGCGACCGGAGAGCCGGGGATGGCCCGCCGTATGGTGCAAGAATTGGTGAGACAAGGATACGCCCATGCTTTTGCCGTGGAAGACAGCACTCAGGTGCTGCAGCAAACGGAGATCCTCGCCCAGAGCGGGGATCGGGAGGGGGCTAAACAGATCCGCGCCGCCATTGGCCTGGGAGAAGTGCGGGTAGAATCTACTGGCGTTCTCAACTCCGATGTCACCATTCGGATCGGCCAGGATTGGGCTCAACAGTTGGCTTTGGATGAAGCACTCCGCGCCGCTGACGCCAACGGCCAAACCCAAGCTCCGCCCGGAGCAGCTCAGCTCTAGAGAGCCGGTTCGGTTGCGAGTGCGGATTTCCGAAAAAGAGCCTGCTTGTCGGGGACTTTTCGGTCTCTGTAGATTAGCACTGAGCTTGTTTGAGTGCTGAGCCACCTATGACCGTGCTGGAACAGGGATCCATCACCATCCACACCGAGAACATCTTTCCCATCATCAAGCAGTCTCTCTACTCGGATCGAGAGATCTTCTTGCGGGAGCTGATCTCCAATGCTGCTGATGCCATCACCAAGCTGAAGATGGCCAGCCTTGCCGGCGAAGTGGCAGATCTCCCAGAGCCGGAGATTACGATTGCCCTCAACAAGGAGGCCAAGACCTTAGCGGTGGCCGATAACGGCATTGGCATGACTGCCGAGGAAGTGAAAAAATACATCAACCAGGTGGCTTTTTCCAGCGCTGAAGAGTTCATTCAAAAGTACAAGGGCAAAGACGCAGAGCAAGCAATCATTGGCCACTTTGGTCTAGGATTCTACTCCTCTTTTATGGTGTCGCAGCGGGTGGAGATCGACACCCTCTCCTATCGGCCCGGCAGCACGCCGGTGAAGTGGGCTTGTGACGGCACCACTACTTTTACCCTCTCCGATTCTGAGCGCTCCAGCATCGGCACCACCGTTACCCTTTACATCACCCCCGAAAACGAAGAATACCTGGAGCCAAGCCGCATTCGGGAATTGGTTCGTAAATACTGCGATTTCATCCCCGTTCCCATCAAGTTAAACGGGGAAGTGATCAACAAGCAAAAGCCCCTGTGGAGAACCTCACCTTCCGAACTTAAAGATGAGGATTACCTAGAGTTTTATCGCTACCTCTATCCCTTTCAAGAGGATCCCCATTTCTGGGTGCACATCAACACCGACTATCCCTTCATCGTGCAAGGGATCCTCTATTTTCCCAAGTTGCGCCCGGATATTGATCCCACCAAGGGTCAAGTCAAGCTGTTCTGCAATCAAGTCTTTGTCCAAGATAACTGTGAGGAAGTTATCCCCAAGTTCCTCCTACCTCTGCGGGGGGCCATCGACAGTCCGGATATTCCCCTCAACGTCTCTCGCAGCTTCTTGCAAAATGACCGCACCGTAAGACGCATTGGGGATCACGTTGCCAAAAAGGTGGCGGATCGTCTCAATGAACTGTACAGGGAAGATTACGAAAAATACGTCAAGGTCTGGCCCGACATCAGCCTCTTTATGAAGTTTGGGGCGATGAACAACGACAAGTTCTTTGCCCAGATTAAGGATATTCTCATTTTCCGAGTGGCCGGATCCCCTGCCGATAAACCCGAATATGTGACCCTGAAAGCATACCTAGAGCGCACCCGCGATAGGCAAAACAAGCGAGTTTACTACGCCACCGATGAGGCTGCCCAGAGCGCCTACATCGATCTCCACCGCTCTCAAGGACTGGAAGTGATCATGTTGGATAGCTGGATCGACAGCCACTTCAGCAGCTTTTTGGAGCGGGAATACAAAGAAGAAGGGATCCAATTTAAGCGGGTAGATTCTGAGCTGGATGAAACGCTGGTGGATAAAGACAAAGCCGCCGAAATTGTTGACCCGGTCACGCAAAAAACCCGCAGCCAAAAGTTGGTCGATCTCTTTCGGCAGGCCCTGGGCAAAGACAAGTTGCAGATCACAGCAGAAGCTCTTAAATCAGAGTCGGTTCCGGCCATGATCTTGCTGCCGGAGACGCTGCGGCGCCTGCAGGAGCTCAACGCCGTCATCCAGCAAAAGCCGCTGGAGTTTCTGGAAGAGCACACCCTGGTTCTGAACACTGCCCATCCCCTCATCCAAAACCTGCAATCTCTTGCCGATCGGGGGCGGGATCCCGACTTGGTTCACCTCATCTGCAATCACATCTACGATTTGGCTTTGATTACCCAGAAAAGCTTTGATCCAGCAGCCGCGCGGGCCTTTGTGCAGCGCTCCAACGAAGTGCTGACTCGGCTCACCCGCCCTCAATAGGCAGCGCTGTCCAGGGTAGACTGCAGGGCTTCCGCTCCACCGGGCAGAGACGGACGGGATCCGGCCCCGTTGCCGCTGTGGCCGTAGCTGCCTTGGAGCACGGGGGCAACTTGGCGCATCAGAGTAGCCATCTCCAGGGCACTCATGGCGTATTCCCAACCTTTGTTGCTCTTGACCCCGGCCCGCTCCAGAGCCTGCTGCAGGGTATCGGCGGTGATGATCCCGAAAATGACCGGCACGCCGGTACGAAATCCTGCCGCCGCAATGCCTTTGGAGACCTCCGCCGCCACATAGTCGAAGTGGGGAGTTTGCCCGCGAATCACTGCCCCCAGGCAGATGATGGCGTCATAACGGCGAGATTGGGCCAGTTGGTGGGCCAGCAAAGGCACCTCAAAACTGCCCGGCACCCAGTAGTAGTCCACCTGCTTGCTCTCCGGGCCGACATCCACACCATGCCGCTTCAGCGCGTCCTGGCACCCTTCTAACAATTTGCCGGTGATCAGGTCGTTAAACCGACCGATGACAATGGCCAGACGCAGATCTTCCGTCTGAACAAAATTGCCCTCGTAAACTGCCATCTGCGCTGCTCCAGACCTACCCAAGAGAAGAACAAGCGGAAAACCACGCTCTCCCATCCTAATTCACTGAGGGAGCGGCCTTCATGCCTATTGAGAAGAGAGGAGAGAGGAAAGAGCGAAGAGAAGAGACTCCTCCTCCTCACTTCTCACTCCTCCCTTCTCACTCCTCGGTACTCAAAAGCGGTGCTTGTCTCCCTAGCCATCTCTTCTGATAAAGATTCATTTTTGTGCGGAAAGACACATCTCTACCTGAGGCCAAGACCTAGCTTGGGTGCATGACACAGCCGCTTTCTGAAATTGCCCGCGCCCAAGGGATCGGCTACTTTCTGCTCTCTTTTACCGACCTGTTTGGGATCCAACGGGCCAAGCTGGTGCCTGCCTCAGCTATCGACTTCATGGCAGAGGGTCAGGCTGGATTTGCCGGGTTTGCTGCCTGGTTGGACTTGACGCCTGCAGACCCCGATGTGTTTGCCCAGCCGGAGCGCGAGCGCTTGTTTCAACTGCCCTGGCAGCCGGAAGTGGCCTGGATGCCTGCCGATCTAGTCCAGGTCAACGGGGATCCCTTGCCACAAACCCCCCGCTGGGTGTTGAAGCAGGTATTATCCCAAGCAGAAGCTATGGGCTTTCAAGTCAAGACGGGGATCGAATGCGAGTTCATGCTTCTGTCGCCAGAAGAGTGGGCCATTTCCGATGAGCGGGATCGGCAGGCCAAGCCCTGCTATGACCAGCAAAGTTTGATGCGGCGTTTCTCGGTGATCCGAGACATCTGCGATGGCATGCAGAAGCTGGGCTGGGATCCCTATCAAAACGATCACGAAGATGCCAACGGCCAATTTGAAATGAACTGGCGGTTTGACGATGCCCTAGTTACGGCTGATCGCCACGCCTTTTTCAAATACATGGTGAAAAGCATTGCCGAAAAGCATGGCTATCGAGCTACCTTCATGCCCAAACCCTTTGCTCATCTGACGGGCAACGGCTGCCACACCCATATTTCTCTTTGGCAAGGCGAACAAAACCTGTTTGCCGATCCCCAAGGGGAATTGGGGCTTTCTCAACTGGCCTATCACTTCATCGGCGGGGTGCTACACCATGCACCTGCTTTGTGTGCCCTCACCAACCCGACGGTCAATTCTTATCGCCGCCTCAATGCCCCCGTCACGCTCTCTGGGGCCACCTGGTCTCCCAATACGATCAGCTACAGCGGCAATAATCGCACCCACGCCATTCGGATCCCGGATGCCGGGCGGTTTGAACTGCGTTTGGCCGATGCTGCTGCCAATCCCTACCTTTTGGCTGCCGGTCTCATTGCCGCCGGCCTGGACGGGATCCAACACCAACGGGATCCTGGCCCCCGCTGCGACAACAACACCTATACGGATCCCCTCCCCAATGCCCAAACGTTGCCCGGCTCTTTGGTCGAAGCCCTCAACCATTTAGACCAAAACACCCTGTTCCGCAGCAGGCTTGGGGATCCCTTTGTGAATGCCTACCTCAAGCTCAAACGCCAACAGTGGCAGGAATACAACCGTCAGATCACGCCCTGGGAGCGGGAAACAACCTTGGATTGCTAGCCCGGTAGTTGTTGTTATCTCATTACACCTTGAGAGAGGGCTTCCAACTGGCCTGGAGTGACCCTAAACCTGGGCCAACTGGTGTTGAGCTGCCTGCCGCATCACCTCTACTGGCACAGGCTTGCCTCCCAGCCAAAGCGATAGAGCCTTGGCCCCCTGGTGAACCAGCATCTCCAGCCCACTGATGGGGGTATAGCCCAACTCGGCGGCCATGCGCAGCAGAGGAGTGGGATCCGGCACATAGATCAGGTCGTAGACGATGGCACCTGGAGACAGCAGGCACAGTTGCTCCCGGCTCAGGGGAGAGAGCTCCTGACCGCCAGGGGATCCCGGCTTGTGCATGCCCACGGGGGTGGTGTTGACCAAAAGCCGCGTCTGAGACAGGTAGCAATTCAACTCCGCCCAGTTCACCGTCTCCACCTGAGGCCAGGTCTGTTGCAAGGCCAGCAATGGGTTGGGGGATCGCCCCGCCACCCGCACCGGCCCCAGCCCCAACTCCAAACAGCCTTGGATGGCCGCCCGCGCTGCCCCCCCGGATCCCAGAATGAGAGTAGGGATCCCTTTTTCCAGACCCAGCAAAGGCTGCACAAAGCCATCGATATCGGTATTGGTGCCCGCCCACCCGCCCTCTGGCAAGGGGTAAACCGTATTCACCGCCCCCACCGCTGCTGCCCGCGATTCAATCTGATCGAGCAAAGGGAGAATGGCCTGTTTGTGAGGAATCGTCACATTAAACCCCCGCACCCCAATGGCCGCCAGCCCTGCCACCGCCGCCGCCAAGTGTTTTGGAGCCACCGGAAACGGCACATAGCAATAGTTTTCCCCCATAGCTGCCAAAGCAGCATTGTGCATGGCCGGGGATAAGCTGTGGGCCACCGGATCCCCGATTAGACCGAGCAATTGGGTGCTTCCCGAAATCCGACCGTCCACCGGCTCAGCCAACTCCTCAAGGGATCCCTTAAGCCACTCAAGATTTAAAGACGATTTAAAAACTACTGAGACTCCGACTCAACCCGCTGCAGAGTCTGCCGGTAGCGATGGCGCCAGTCGGCCAACGATTCTTCCGAAATGTGGTCGATCAAGGTGCTCATCTCCGCCAGGATCTGATAAACGCGGTCAAAGCTTTGTCGGGTTCGCTCTTCCTGTTCCGGTTGACGCGCCTGCACCATGTACAAGCTCATCTTGATGGTTTGCAGGCGGTTTTTGCCCAAATCTTCTATCATTTCCCGAATTTGCCCGATTGCCTCCCGCCTCACCTGTCTCTGCCGCCGTCGCAACAGCCAAAAGAGGATCCCGTGGACGACCCCTACCAAAGTGGCGCTGACCGCCGTTGCCGTTTCTAGCGAAAAAGCGCTGCGGCTGGCCACAAAACCACTTAGCAGAATCACCCCTATTCCTACCGCCGTCAAGATGAGCTCAATGTTGTTTAGGAACCATCTTCCTGCTGGTCTCCAGATCCCAGATCCGGCCACTTGACCCTGAAGAATGCCCATCATAGCCTTTTGCACCTCCCTTCCGTCTCTCCCGTTCGCTCAGCCCATCACTACCTGCTCAGCCGCCCCAAGGCCAGGCGCGGTCTTCTACGGCTCAGTTGACGCTTCAGACAAAGCTGCCGGAGTTTTCGCCGCCGCAAGCGGAAGGGTCTATGGGCCAGGGATCCCGCTGTGGACAGTTCCGGTGCAGAAGCCTGCATTTTTTGGCTGAGCTCTTGATGGTGTTGGCGGAGATCCTCAATCTGCTTGAGGCGAGTTTCCAGCTCTCGGCGCAGTTCGGCGTTTTCTTTTTCCAGACGCTGCAGGCGTTTCAGCAGCTCTGAGGACTCCGTTCCGCTGACGCGGTCGGAAACTGGGATGGGATGGGGAGCAGTCACCACCGAGCTGTGCACATTCCTGCTATCTCGCATAGCCTGGGCAGCCCGACGCAACAGAGCCACCCCCTTGGGATCATCGCTGTCCATGAGGCTGGCCGCTCCAAACTGGAGCTGTACCGGCAGCGCCCGTCCATTCACCACAAAGGGATCCTGAATCATTCGCTGGCAGCAGCGTTCGGCAGCCATTTGCGCAGCAGCCAAGGTGCTCCCCGGCAGCAGAATGATAAACTGCCCCTCGTCGTAGCAAAACAGGTCGTCTCCATCGCGCAGGTTATTGGCCAAACGCTCCCTAAACAGTTTGAGCAGATCAGCCCGACCGTCAGCATCCAGCCCTTGTGCCAGAGAACCGAGGTTGGCCAAGCGCAGCACAAACAAGCTGAGGGGTTCCGATTGAGCACGGGCCTGGGCCACCCGCAGCGGCAAACGAGCCACCAAATCCTGACGGTTACCCACCTCCAAACCAATCGACTTGGGGGGAGAGGGAGGAGATTTTTGCCCAGTTTTGAGCAGATATTGCTGGCGGCGACTTTCTACAATGCGCAGCCCTGCCCGCACCCGCGTCAGCAGCTCTGCAGCCTGAAAGGGTTTGGAAAGAAACTCATCGGCGCCTGCCTCCAAAGCCCGCTCCATGCTATCGTTGCCCTCGCGGGCAGTCATAATGATGTAGTACACCCAAGCATATTCCGGCAGTTGCCGCAGTTGACGGCACAGGTCTAGGCCGTTCAGGGAGGGCATGACCCAATCGGCAATGATCAGATCTGGGGGTTGGCGGCGAATTTGCTCCAGCGCGGAGAGGCCATCCAAAGCATAAGAAATACTGCAGCCCTGCTTGCCCAAAAAGTTGGACAGCATCTCTGCCACCATGTAGCTATCATCCACAATCAGTACACGGGCTTGCAGACTGCCGTCTTGTCTTCTGCCAGAGACGAGTTTCGCCTTCTCAGGCGCAGGAGCTGCACTAGCGCTCTCCGGTCTGGGATCCATAGACAAACTGAGGCAGGATGGCGAGAAAATCCGGGAAAGCAAACTACCCGCAACTTTCCATCGCTATTCTAGTGAATGTGGTATCTCCATCGTTATTCTGATGCGGTAGCGAACAGCAGCCGCTTCCACTTTGCCGAGTTGGTTAGATGGATTGAATCACTCTTGAATCACTGAGACTTCGCTCGTCCAGAGCCGCTGTCTGTTGCTGCCCAAGGCTTGCTCTGACCAGAAGCCCTTTGGCGGGAGAGCTGAAATCTATGTGGTGAACATTTGTGAATTATTCGAGGCAGCAAAGCAGAGGCTCAGTAACGGATCTCGAGGGTGACTTGGGCGCGCACGGTTTGCTGTCCCCCCTCCACCGGTGTGGATGCTGTTTCTAGACGGGCATAGTCGGCGCGGGCAAAGGGGATCGGCGGCGGGATCATGTAGCCATCGCTCTGAATCTGGATGCGCTCGACGGAACGGATGCTCAGGTTCAAGGCCCCCAGCACATCCTGGGCTTGACGTTGGGCATCTTTCACGGCTTGGGTTAGGGCGCGGCTGCGCGCTTCCAACAGGGTGGCATCGTCGGCCCGGAAACTGACCGATTCCACCTGGGTGGCTCCGGCGGCCACGGCTTCATCCAGCACTTGCCCGGCTCTGGCCACGGGCACCTCGAATTGCAGACTGTTTTGCCCCTGCACACCCGTTAGGCGAGGCTGGCCATCCCGATAGTCGTATTGCGGGTAGAGGGAAATGCCGGTGGTTTGTAGAGCGCTTACTTGCAGCTCCTTGAGGCGATTGACCAGCCGCTCTGAGCGTTCTGCCACCTGTTGTTGTACCGATTGCGCCGTCTCCCCCTGGATCACCACCCCCAAGCGAATGAGGGCAATGGAGTTCTCTACGGAGACCGATCCCTGTCCTGTAACCGTCAACATTCGGGATCCCTCAGCGGGACTGGCCATCGCTCCACCTCCGGCGATTATGTTCCAACCCAACAGTGCCACCGCCAGTACCAGGCCCAGCCACGCTACCCCCTTCAGCCCTTTCCAACCCCTGATCCCGTTCATCGCTTTCCCCTTCTGTGGTTCAATCCCAGCCTACTCCCACCGCTCCTCAGCCTGATCCGACAAAAGCCCCAGCCACCAGTTCCCTAACCTCACCCAGCCGGTGCGTTCTTGCCCCCACGGATCCCGTATCCGCACACGGAATACCCGTTGATACTTGGAAGTGCTCCCGGAAAAAGGCCCCAGCCGCCAGTACTGTGCCTCCTGGCTCAAAATGGAGTAGCCATGCTTTGCCGCCCACCGCTGCAGCAGCTCTTGGCTGCGTCTTTGTTCCCAGACAAAAATTCCCATGATAAAGGGCAACAGCAACCGCCGCCCCTACTAGGGCCAATGCCAGCTCAGACATGGGGATAGACTCTACTGCCCATCCTATGGGAGTTGCTCCAATGCTGGGATCCCCGGCGGTCAAAGTTCACCTTCGTCGCCTCACCCGCCCTCAGACCTTGGACAAAGAGATCCCTGCTTCAACCCATCAGGCCGTATGATCGAGGCAGGGTGGTCAAAACTTAATTTGTTCTCAATTTGTTAAGGTCTCTTTAAGAATGGCCGAATCGAAACTGCGACAACTGCTGCGCGATCTGGATGTTGAGCTGCAAAAAACCCCTGGCCTGGACGAAAAGCAGCGGCAGCACATTGCCACCATTCGCCAGGAAGTGGAAGCGGTGCTGGCCGAGCTGGGATCCCGAACCGAGAGCAAACAGAGCCAAGGGCATAGAGATCGCATCGGAGAGGCGCTGGGCCTGTTCGAGACCTCGCATCCCAACCTTACCCTGATCCTGGAGCAGGTGATCGACACACTGGCAGGGATGGGTTTGTAGGTTCAGGGTCCATAAAAGGGCTCACCAGAAAGCTCCCTTGCTTGCTAGCCTTGGTAATGCGTTGAAAGCTCCTGCTCTATGACCAGCACTCTCCACTCCACTTCGTTTAACACCGCCCGCTCCAAACAGATTTTTGCCCGGGCACAAAGCCTCATGCCGGGGGGGGTTAGTTCTCCGGTACGGGCCTTCAAGTCGGTGGGCGGGGATCCCGTCGTGTTCGACCGTGTCTCAGGGGCCTACGCCTGGGATGTGGACGGCAACCAATACATCGACTACATCGGCAGTTGGGGGCCGGCGATTGTTGGCCACGCTCACCCCGAGGTCATTGAGGCTCTGCGCCGAGCTTTGGAGAAAGGCACCAGCTTCGGCGCCCCATGCGTTCTGGAAAATGAACTGGCGGAGCGGGTCATTGAGGCGGTGCCCAGTGTGGAGATGGTGCGCTTTGTCAATTCCGGCACTGAAGCTTGCATGGCGGCGCTGCGCCTGATGCGGGCCTACACGGGTCGGGAAAAGGTGATCAAGTTCGAGGGCTGCTACCACGGCCATGCGGACATGTTCTTGGTGAAGGCCGGTTCGGGGGTGACCACGCTGGGCTTGCCGGACTCCCCAGGGGTGCCCAAGGCAGCTACCAGCGCCACTCTCACTGCCCCCTACAACGACCTAGAAGCAGTCAAGGCCCTGTTTGAACAGCACCCCGACTCCATTGCCGGAGTCATCCTAGAGCCGGTGGTGGGCAATGCCGGCTTTATTCCCCCCCAGCCGGGCTTCTTGGAAGGCTTGCGAGATCTCACCCAAAAGTACGGGGCCCTGCTGGTATTTGACGAGGTGATGACCGGCTTTCGCATCAGCTATGGCGGTGTACAGGCCAAGTTTGGGGTCATCCCCGATTTAACGACCCTGGGCAAGGTCATCGGCGGCGGCCTGCCGGTGGGGGCCTACGGCGGTCGGCGAGAAATTATGGAAATGGTGGCTCCAGCGGGGCCGATGTATCAGGCGGGCACCCTTTCCGGCAACCCCCTGGCCATGACAGCAGGGATCCAGACACTGGACATTTTGCGCCGCCCGGGCACCTACGAGTATCTGGAGCGGATTACCGAGAAGTTGGCGACGGGGCTATTGCAGATCGCGCGGGAAACGGGGCATGAGATGTGCGGGGGCTATCTGCCCGGCATGTTTGGCTTCTTTTTTACTGCCGGCCCAGTGCGCAACTACGAAGAGGCCAAGACTTCCGATCTGCAGAAATTTGCCCGCTTCCATCGCGGCATGTTGGAGCGGGGAGTCTATCTGGCGCCCTCGCAATTTGAGGCCGGCTTCACCTCCCTGGCCCACACAGAGGCCGATGTGGAGAAAACCTTGGCCGCAGCGCGAGAGGTGTTGAGCACCCTCTGAGTTGACAATTACCCCCTCGCGAGCCGGGATCCCTGCTATGGCCGAGCATATCCATCGCAACTGGAGCATCACCACCCAAGCTACAGAGAAGGGGTTTATCTTTCGCTGCCGGCTGCTCCAGCAAGATGGCTCTTGCGAGTCGGAGATTGGCACCAAAGCCTACGGCTACTTTCAAAACGAGGCCGAGGCTATTCTGGCGGGCATGGTCTGGATCGACCGGCAGCAACTGCCAGATCACCTGGACGGCCTACTGTTCGACAATGAGGAGCCGGAAGGTTAGATAGGGGCTTCTTCTCGCACCAGCCGCTCCCAACCCAAGCCTTTGAGGGCTGCATTGCGCCGCAGCGGTCGGGTCACCAGCTCCAGCAGAGCTTGGGCGTTGCCGAAGCCGTGGATCTGGGCGAAGGTAAACTCCACCGACCACTTGGTGGCTATCCCGCGCGCCTCTAGGGGGTTGGCGTGGGCCATACCTGTGATCACCAGATCCGGCTGCAGGGCCTTGATGCGCTGGATTTGGTTGTAGTTATCCGGCTTTTCTACGATGGTGGGCTTGGGCACTCCCATCTCTTCGCAGGTGCGCTCCAAGAGGGCCAGCTCAGCCGCTTGGTAGCGTTTGTCCATGTAAGGGATCCCGATTTCCTGCACCATCATGCCGCAGCGCACCAAGAAACGGGCCAGCGAGATCTCCAGCAGGTTATCGCCCATGAAGAAAACGCTTTTGCCCCGCACCAGCTCCAGATAATCCCGAACTTGGGGATGGCTCCACACTTCCGCTTCCCGCTCTGCCAAGCCTTGAGTTGGGATCCCCAGCTCGCGGGCAATGGCTTCTATCCAGGCGCGGGTGCCATCCGGCCCGATGGGAAAAGGAGCGGTGATGAGCTTAGCCTTTTTGCGGCGTACCAGCGTGGTGGCCGTGCGGCTGAGGAAAGGATTCACCCCCACCACGTAGGTGCCCGGCTCGATGGCCGGCAGCTCTCCATAGCGTTTGGCCGGCAACCAGCCGGAGACGCGGATCCCGTGTTTTTTCAGCTCCAGGGTGAGTTGGGTCACCACCGGATCGGGCACCGAGCCGAAGATCACCAAGGGAGGATGCTTGTGGAAGCCTTCCTCCTCTTTCTTTTTTCCGGAGCGGAGCCCGTAGAAAAGAGCCTGGAGACCCCCGCGGGTTTCCTGCTCCTCTGCCCGCACCTGCTCTGGGCAGCGCTGAGCCATCGAGGCCAAAACCGTATCTTCCCCTTGGGTAAAGGCGTAGTCGAGGCCATTGGCCCGTGCCACCACAATCGGGATCCCGATCTCCCCTTCCAGCTTCTGGGCTAGGCCCTCCAGATCCATTTTGATGATCTCGGTGGTGCAGGTGCCGATCCAAACAATCACGCTGGGATTGCGATCTCGTTGAATTTGCAGGCACAGCCGCTTCAGCTCCTCATAGTCGTTGAGCTTGGCGCTAATATCCCCCTCTTCCAGCTCCGCCATGGCATAGCGGGGCTCGGCAAAGATCATCACCCCCATGGCGTTTTGCAGAAAGTAGCCACAGGTTTTGGTGCCGATGACCAAAAAGAAGCTGTCTTCAATTTTTTGATAAAGCCAAGCTACACAACTAATCGGGCAAAAGGTATGGTAGTTGCCGGTTTCGCACTGAAAGTTAAGGGCATTGGCACTATCCAAAGCAGCATTCATGCTCGTCTCCTAACAACATATAAAGAGGGGAACATTTCGGGCTAAAGGGCCGCCAACTGGGGCACACCCACCAATTTTTCGCTGAGATCCCAAAGCAGTTTGGCCTTGGCATCGTCCGCCGCCTCGTCAGAGACTTCTTGGTTAAAGGGCTTGGCATTCTTGCGTTGCCGGTTGCCCCAGCTCCAGTAGAATCCCGACCGACGAAACTCGGGATCGGCCACCACTTGGGCCACCCGCTCTCCGGCCAATTCCTGAGAAACAAATCCGCCCGTGATGTTTTTTTGAAACCAGGGGAAAAGTTTTTGAAACAGGGGATAGTGATGGCGGAACAGAGCCGTGGTGGCTACACACCCCGGATAGAGAGAGAGGAACGTGATGCCAGTGCTCTCATGGAAGCGGCGGTGCAGCTCGCGCATGGTGAGGATATTGCAGACTTTGCTGTCTTTGTAGGCTTTCACCGGATCGAATTTGCCGCCATCGGCCATGCTGATGGGATCCTTAAAGCCCTGGGCAAACCCCCGCAGATCCCCCAGGTGGGGTTGGGGTGGGATCTTACCCCCCAGCTCCTTGGGATTGTGGGTAACCGTGCCCAAGATCACCAGCCGCCGATCCGGATAGGTAGAGCGTTTCAGATCCTCCAACATCAAGTGGCAGAGCAAGAAATGCCCCAGATGGTTGGTGGCCATGGTCAGCTCATATCCTTCCGGGCTGCGCAGGGGCTGCTTGAGCAGGGGCATGTAGATGGCGGCATTGCAGACCAAGGCATCCAAGGAACGGCCCCAGTTGCGGAACTGCTCGACAAACCGCCGCACGCTGGCCAAGCTGGCCAGATCGATCTGCATCAGGGTATAGCTGCCCTGGGGGATCCCCACTTGTTGGGCCACCCGGTAGGCTTTGTCCAGATCCCGACAGGCCATCACCACGTGCCAGCCGCGCTTGGCCAAGGCCAAAGCTGAGTATAGGCCAACACCCGAGGAAGCTCCGGTAATCACGACGGTGGGTTGCTCTTGTCCTTGCATATCCAACTCCTGTGCCATTTCCTTCCCAAAGCGGGATCCCTACAGGATCCATCTTGGGGGGGAAAGCGGATCGGACAACAAATTGATAAGGTTTGCGACAGTCTTCCGAAACAGTGGCTTCATTTTTGGACACACTGCCCCCGCTGGCAGGGGATCCCTTACACCAAGGCCAGTTGGCGGGCTGGAGTGTTGTAAAAGTCGGAGAGCAAAGCAAACAGCTCCCGATCCTCGGCAGGTTGGGGCACGATCCCTTCCGGACGGGCCAGCAGCTCATCGGCGATGTTCAGGTAGTACTGGCAGACAGGCTCCAGGCTGGGATCGGTTTCCGCCATCTCGAAGAGGGTTTTGCCCTTGACCCGCGAGACGCGAATATCTTCAATGAGGGGAAGCACCTCGATAACGGGCATGGGAACTGCCGAGACGTATTTGTCAATCAGATCCCGCTTACTGGTGCGATTGCCGATCAGCCCGGCCAACCGCAGCTTGCGGGTTTTGGCCTTTTCTCGCACCGAGGCAGCAATCCGATTGGCGGCAAACAGGGCATCAAAGCCGTTGTCGGTTACGATCAGGCAGTAGTCGGCGTAGTTGAGGGGAGCCGCAAAACCGCCGCACACCACATCCCCCAGCACATCGAAGAGGATGACATCGTACTCATCGAAGGCGTTCAGCTCCTTCAGGAGTTTGACGGTTTCCCCCACCACATAGCCGCCACAGCCGGCCCCTGCCGGGGGCCCACCCGCTTCCACGCAGTCCACGCCGCCGTAGCCGCGGTAGATCACATCTTCTGGGTAGATGTCTTCGTGGTGATAGCCCTTGGCTTCCAGGGTGTCGATGATGGTGGGGATGAGAAAGCCGGTCAGGGTGAAGGTGCTGTCGTGCTTGGGATCACAGCCAATCTGCAAGACCTTTTTGCCCCGCCTGGCCAAGGCCACCGAGATGTTGCAACTGGTGGTGGATTTGCCGATCCCACCTTTTCCGTAAACCGCCAATTTCACAGCGCGTTCCTCCATGGGGCAGACAAGGGACATTATCGGCAGCCAACCCGCCCCCTGAGAACTGTTGCGAAGGATAAAGGTGGATCCCTCAAAAAGCTAGAAGTTCCCAGATCTTGCAAATGCTCCTAAGAAAGTTCCCAGGGCTTCTCAAGTCGATTTTTGATGTTTTTCCCGATTTTAGTTTTAGATATACTTTCATCAGTGATCAAAAGAAAACAATTCCAGATGACAATTCACCCAAATCGGGAAGGATTCAGCTATGCCATGGCGCTGATCCCGTCCTCTTGGCTTGGCGCTGAGGCAGGTCTGGGCTGAGAAAGAATCAAGAATGGTCTCAATTCTGGGGGGAAGGTGGGGGGAACCCTTCGCTCTCAGGGATCGAAGGCAAACGTAACTCGCACCGCTCCTGCAGAATCCACCTCGATCCTGCGCAGGAATTCCCGCAGGTAGGCACGCCGTTCGGTCTCGCTGAGGTCTTGCCAGAAGGGCGGGATGGAGAGGGTTTGGATGGTCTGGGTGAGGTTGGCGGGGGGGAGTTGCTCCAGCTTTTGGGCCAAGCGGGCCGTCTCTGCTCGCAACTGGTAGCGACGCTGGGCCAGAGAGGCTTCGTCCATCAGTCCAGATTGCTGTAGCTCTTCCAATTGCCGCAGCCGCTCGGTATTGGCCTGGATTTGGGCTTGCAGCTCTTGGCGGGCTTGAGTGAGGGCTTGTCGATCCAGTTGCTGGGCGCGTTGGGGCAGTTGTTCGCACACCTGCCGGATCACCTCTTGCAGGACTTCGGTGTAGGGGAGGCTGTAGCGACAGGTTTGGCAGCGCAGATAGAGGTAGAGGGATCCGTTCTTTTTCGCCTTGCGAGGGGTGGTTTGCACAATGCGCAGAAGGCTGCCGCAAGAACAGCAATGAACCAGGCCGGCCAAAGCGCGGGGGGCGCTGGCGCTGCGACGCGGGATCCCTTGGTTGCGTTTGAGCCAGCGATCGATCTGGGCGGCTTCCGTGCGGCTGAGAAGGGCCGGGTGAGTGTCCCGCAGGGTGGTGCCGTCGGCATAGGCCAGATCCCCGCGGTATACCGGGTTGAGCAGCCAGTTGCGTCCGGTAGCCACAGAAATCCGCTTGTGGTGTTTTTCCTCCAAGAAGCGCACCGCCTGCCGCAGGGATCCGTAGAGGAGAAAGTGCTGGAAAAAATCCTGAACGATGCTGGCCTGCCGGCGATCCAGCACGTAGCGTTCCCCTTCGCGGCGGTAGCCAAAGGGGGCAGGGCCAGGGGGGGGTTTGCCCGCCAGGCGGTTTTGGGCTTGGCTGCAGCAGAGGCGGCGGCTTTGCAACTGATGGGGGATCTCGGCCAGCAGCGGGATCCAATCGGCAGCCTCGGTGGGGGTTTGCAGACCGGATTCGGTGACCAAGCTGAGGCGGATCCCGGAGTGTTGGAGTTGCAGCAGCCGCTCGTGGATTTCATCCGCCCGATCCCCCAGATCCGCCAGGCGCAAGAGCAGCACTTCCTGCACCCAGCCGGCTGTGATGCGTCGGAACAGCTCCTCCAAATGAGTTCGGGATCCCCAATCGTGCAGGATGGGATCGGCCCCTCGCAACTTGAGCCAGGCCAACTCCTGTTCCGGCAAAGGAGCATGGGAAGGCGTGTAGAGGTAGCCGCAAACGCTCATGGACAAGCCATTCAACTATTGTCACCGCCGCTGCGCCAGAACGGAATCAAGCACCTGGCGAATGTTGCCCTGGGCCTGTTGCAAGTGCTGACGGGCCTCTTGAGCAGAGCACCCCATCAAGGCCACAAGGATCGCGGTTTTCACCTCTCCATCACAAGCCTGCAGCAATTGGGCAGCCGCGGCGGGATCCAGATCGCAGGCCAAAGCCACTATTCGCTCCGCCCGTTGCTTGAGCTTGGCATTGCTGGCCTGGAGATCCACCATTAGGTTGCCATAGGTCTTGCCCAAGCGGATCATCACTCCAGTGGAGATCGTGTTCAACACCAGCTTTTGGGCTGTGCCGGCTTTCATGCGGGTGGATCCGAGGATCACCTCCGGCCCCACCAAAGGGGCAATGGCAATGTCCACCTGCTCGGTTAGCGGGGAAGGGTGATTGCAGGCCAGGCCAATCGTGAGCGCCCCCATGCTCCTAGCGGCTTGGATCCCACCCAGCACATAGGGGGTACGACCGCTGGCGGCAATTCCCACAACACTATCTTGAGCTTGGAGGTGAAGACCCTCCAGCGCGCGGGCAGCCGCTTCTGCGTCGTCCTCTGCACCCTCTACCGCCTGGGTCAGGGCTTTTTCCCCCCCGGCGATCAAAGCCACCACCTGTGCGGGGGAAGTGCCAAAAGTGGGTGGGCACTCAGCCGCATCCAGTACCCCCAGGCGACCTGAGGTTCCTGCCCCGATATAGATCAGCCGCCCGCCGCGACTCATCCGCTGGGCAATGGCATCGATGGCTTGGGCAATCGGCTCCGCCTGAGCAGCCACCGCTTCCGGCACCCGCCGATCCTCAGCGTTGATCCGTTTCACCAGTTCCCAGGTGCTGAGACGGTCGATCTCGGCTGTAGCCGGGTTGGGGCTTTCGGTCAGGGATCCGGGATCCCAAGCCAATTGTGGAGAATCCATAGCAGTGCTTGCTTAGGGGAGAGGGATCCGCCTTCAGGGATCCTACACTTTGTCTTCTCGGATTCTATCGGTGGCAGGGGGCTCTCCTGAGGGAGCAGTGGAGGGAAAAACTGCGCCAACAGCACCACAACAAGGGCAAGGAGCACCAAGCCGGCCCCCTTCGCCAACGTCCATTCAACCAAAACCTCTGCCAGCGGAAACGCAGCGCGGCCATTCTCCAAAGATGCCCCCATCACAAGCGGCGACCAGCCCAAATACGCCTCAGTCGGCAGCCCAACCGGTGAATTGACGAAGGCGAGCGCCGCCCAGTGGCGGTACTCTAGAAGGTGTTCTAAGGACTCCGTCCCGCTACTGCGATGAGTAAGTCCATGCAAGCGATGGCAAGGACTCCGTCCCGCTACCGCGACCAGCCTGCCCTGCGCATCTTGATCGTGCGCCATGGTGAGAGCACCTTTAACCTGGAAAATCGCATCCAAGGCCGCTCCGATCTCTCCCGGCTCACCCCCACTGGAGAAGTGCAGGCGCAGCGTGTAGCCGAGGCCCTGGCCGGGATCCCGTTGGATTGCGCCTATTGCAGCCCCCTGTCTCGCGCCCTCGATACCGCTCGCGTCATTTTGAAAGACCGAGAAGGGATCCCTCTGCACGTTACCGATCAACTGCGGGAGATCGACCTGACGGCCTGGGAAGGGCTGACCTTTGCCGAGGTGCAGGAGAAATACCCCGAGGATTACCACCTGTGGCGGCACCATCCCGACACCCTGGAGCTAGAGGGCCGCTTTCCGGTGCGGGATCTCTGGCAGCAGGCGCAGGGGTTTTGGGAAATGCTGGCTTTCCATCTGCAATCGGCTTCGGGCCCCTGGAACCATGGAGCGGATCCCTCCCAGAGACAGACCCTCAATATCCTCATCGTGGGCCACAGCGGCATCAATCGCGCCCTGGTCAGCACCGCCATCGGCCTGGGGCCACACCACTATCACCGCCTTGGGCAGGATAACTGCGCCATCAGCGTTCTCAATTTTCCCGAGGGCCTGCAGGGGCCGCCACAACTGGAATCTCTGAACATCACCGCTCACCTCGGCCAAGCCCTGCCCAAGCGCAAGCAGGGGATGCGCATCTTGCTGGTGCGGCATGGGGAAACCCAATGGAACCGAGAGCGCCGTTTTCAAGGGCAGCGGGATATCCCCCTCAATGCCACCGGGGAGGAACAGGCAGCCAAGGTGGCAGAATTTTTGGCCACTCAACCTCTGCAACTGGCCTTCTCCAGCCCCCTGAAGCGCCCTTGGGCCACAGCCGATGCCATCTGCAGCAACCACAGCAACCTCATTTTGCGCCCAATGCCCGACTTGCAAGAGATCTGCCACGGCGACTGGGAGGGCAAGCTGCAAAGCGAAGTCGAAGCCGAATACCCCGGCGAGCTGGAGCGCTGGCAACGGGATCCCGCCAGTGTGCAGATGCCCAATGGGGAAAACCTTCACCAGGTGTGGGAGCGCACTCGCTCCGCTTGGCAGGAGCTTTTGGCCATCACCGCAGCCCAGTTTCCTCAGGGCACGGCGGTTGTTGTTGCCCACGATGCCATCAACAAGGCGATCATCTGTCAGTTGTTCGACCTTTCCCCCCAAGCCTTTTGGATCTTCAAGCAGGGGAATGGCGCCATTACGGTGATCGACTATCCAGAAGGCAAGGAGGGTGCCCCGGTTTTGAAGGTGTTGAACCTCACCACCCATCTGTCCGGCCAGATCCTGGACTGCACCACTGCCGGAGCTTTGTGAAGATGGGATCCTCTCCTCTCCGCGAGCTAACAGGACGACTAACAGGACAAAATGTGCATCTCCAGGGAGTGCGCCTGTTGGATCCTTGGCGTCAGCGGGATGAAGTAACCGATGTGTGGTTGCAGGAGGGTCGTCTGCGGGCCACCGAGCCGGCAGGGATCCCTGCCGACATCCCCACCATCGATGGCTCAGGCTGGGTAGTGGGGCCGGGTTTGCTGGATCTGTATGCCCACAGCGGCGAGATGGTTGGCAACGGTCGCGTAAGCGGTGCGGAGCACTTTCTGGCCCACAGTCGGGAAACCCTGACCTCTTTGGCTGCAGCGGCTTTGGCGGGAGGCTTTACCCAGGTGGGGCTTCTGCCCACCCCCCTTCCTGGAACCGGCCTATTTCCGGTGCTGGATCGCCCGGAGCACTTGAACCGCTACCCCCGCCAATTGGGGGATCCCCGCTGGCTGCCCTGGGCTGCCCTGAGCGTGGGTGGCCAGGGAGAAACTCCAACCCCCTGGGGAGAACTGGCGCAAGCGGGAGCAGTTGGCTTTGCAGAGGTTCAGCCACTGCGCTCCTTGGCTTTGGTGCGGCGGGCTCTGGAGTATTTGCGGCTGGAGAATAAACCCCTGCTGCTCTGGGCCTGGGATCCCACCTTGGCCGGGCAAGGTAGCCTCTACGAAGGGATCTGGGCGCTGCGCCTGGGGCTGAAAGGGATCCCTGCCAGTGCTGAAACTGCCGCTCTGGCCCGCCTTCTGGAGATGATCAGGAGCGTTCCTTCCCCCCCGCCCGTGCACATCATGCGCCTGAGCCAAGCCCGCAGCCTGGAGCTGATCCAACAGGCCCAAGCAGAAGGACTGCCGGTTACCGCCAGCACCACTTGGATGCACCTGATCTTGTCCGAAGAGGCCGTCCTTGAGCATCGCTACGATCCCCACCTTCGTCTCCTGCCCCCTCTTCCCAGCGCTGGCAACCGGGAGGCTCTGATCGCCGGGATCCGTTCCGGCAACTTGGGGATCGCTACGGATCACCACCCCTACACCTACGAAGAGAAAACCCTGCCCTTTGCCGATGCTCCGCCGGGGGCGATGGGCCTGGAGCTGGCTCTGCCGCTGCTGTGGCACCATTTGGTAGAAACGGGATCCCTGACGGCGCTGCAACTGTGGTCTGCCCTCAGCCTGTACCCGGCCCGCTGCCTAAACCTAGATCCGCCCACCCTCACCCCCCACAGCGACTGGGTGCTGTTTGATCCCACCCACCCCTGGACGGTTTCTGCGGCCACCCTCCACTCCCGATCGCCAGCGACTCCCTGGCTGGAGAAAACCCTGTGCGGCAAGGTGTTGCACACCCATGTCGAGGGTATCCCATCCCGCAGCTCTGCCCCTTGATCCCGAAGAAGGCCGACAAGACCTGTCCGGAGAAAGAGCCAATTCAAAGAGGGGGATCCCTTCCCGCCAGCAGGACGGGGTCCCGAATTCAAAACTCCCCGGCCAGAGCGGCTACACAACGCTCACACAGCTCTGGATGTTCGGCAAATTCCCCCACACGGGTGGAATAGTTCCAGCAGCGCACGCACTTTTGGCCGTCAGCCGGAAAAACAGAGACCTCCAAGCCTTGACCTGAGGTTTTCTCCAGTTCCACCTGTGAGGTGATGAACAAGTAGCGCAACTCGGCAGCCCGCTCCTGCAAAAGAGCGTATAGGCTGGGATCCGCTACCTTCAGGATTACCTTGGCCTCGGTGGAAGCGCCGATGGGCTTAAAGGACTCCGTCCCGCTAACGCGACCGGTACGGGCTTGCTCCAGAGCCTTGTTCACCTCTTGGCGCACCTCTCGCAGCTGCTCCCAAATGGCCGCCAACTGGGGATCCCGCCAGTGCTCCGGCAGCTTCATCCACCCCCCCTCAAACACCGAACGGGTGGGCTTGGGATAGGGCAGATGGCTCCAAATCTCTTCGGCCAGGTGGGAGAGAACGGGGGCGATGGCCTTGGCCAAGTTCTCCAGCAACAGGGAGAGCACCGTTTGACATTGGCGCCGCCGTAGACTTTGGGCATGGCTAATGTAGAGGCGATCCTTGGCAATATCCAGGTAAAAGTTGGAGAGATCCACCACACAGAAGTTCTGAATCGCCTGGAAAAAGCGGTAGAACTGATAGCTGGCAAAAGATTCGCCGATCTCGGATCCCACCTCGTGCAGGCGGTGCAAAATGTAGCGGTCTAGCTCCGTCAAGGCTTCAAAAGGAACGGCATCCTGAGTTGGATTGAAGTCGTAGAGGTTGCTCAGCAAAAAGCGAGCTGTGTTGCGGATTTTGCGATATACATCCGCCATTTGCCCAAGAATGGTCTTACCCAGCGGCACATCCCCGGAGTAGTCCACACTGGAGACCCACAGGCGCAGCACATCCGCCCCGTAGGCGGGATCCGTCTGGGGATCTTTGCCGCCGTTAATTAACACCAGCGGATCGATGACATTGCCCAGGGACTTGCTCATTTTCTGGCCTTTCTCGTCCAGCACAAACCCATGGGTGAGCACCGCCTTGTAGGGGGCATGGCCGTTGACGGCCACGGAGGTAAGCAAACTGGATTGGAACCAGCCCCGGTGTTGGTCGGAGCCCTCCAAATACAGATCCACCGGGTAGCCCAACCCCTGCGCCTTGGCCACTGCCGCCCAGGAAGAGCCGGAGTCAAACCACACGTCCATGGTGTCCATCCCTTTGCGGTAGGTGCGGCCATTGTGGCGGTACTTCTCCGGCAGCAACTCCTCCACCGGGCGCTTCCACCAGGCGTCGGATCCCTCTTGGGCGAAGATGGCCTTGATGTGGTCGAGGGTCTCGGCGGTGAGCAAGGGCTCGCCGGTTTCTTCGTCGTAAAAGACGGGGATGGGCACACCCCAAGCCCGCTGGCGGGAAATACACCAATCCGAACGCTCCGACACCATAGCGGTGATGCGGTTTTCCCCGATGGCCGGGATCCATTTCACGGTTTTAATGGCCTGCAGGGCCAGCTCCCGGAAGCCAGCTACAGACGCAAACCACTGCTCGGTGGCCCGGAAAATCGTTGGCTCTTTCGTGCGCCAGTCGTAGGGATATTTGTGGTTGTAGGGCTCTTCCTTGAGCAAAGCCCCCGCAGCCTGCAGAGCCTGGATGACAGCAGCATTGCCGCTGGTCTCCGGCTTCTTGGAGAGCACATCCAACCCGACGAACTGGGATCCGGCCTCGGCGGTAAATCTCCCCTGATCGTCCACAGGGCTGAGAATGGGCAGACCATACTTTTGGCCGGTTTTGAAGTCATCTTCCCCATGCCCCGGAGCCGTGTGCACAATGCCGGTGCCGGACTCGGTGGTGACATAGTCCCCCAGCACGCAGAGGCTGGCGCGGTCAAAGAGGGGGTGCCGTCCTTGACTGTATTCCAGGGCGGATCCCGGCAGGGTGGCCTTGATCTCCAGAGGCGTCTCCAGAACCTTCTCCAGCCGCTCCCGCAGATCGGCGGCGATCAACAGCAGGCCGAAGCGGGGAGACTCCACCACTGCATAGGTGAGCTTGGGGTTAAAGCAGAGGGCCAGGTTGGCCGGGATCGTCCAAGGGGTGGTGGTCCAGATGGCTGCCCGCAGGCCCGGCATGAAAGGCTCCAAAACCGGCTGCGCCGCCGGGCTGAGGCTCTGTAGCGGAAAGGCCACGTAGATGCTGGGGGAGATGTGGTTGTCAGGGTACTCCAGCTCCGCTTCCGCCAGAGCCGTCTGGGAGCTGGGGCTCCAGTGGACGGGTTTGAGGCCGCGGTAGATGTAGCCCTTGAGGGCCATTTGTCCAAACACCTCAATCTGTGCGGCTTCGTACTCCGGCGACAGCGTCAGGTAGGGCCGATCCCAGGATCCCCATACCCCCAGGCGCTGAAAACTGGCCCGCTGCACATCAACGTAGTGCAGGGCGTACTCCTTGGCTTTTTGTCGCAGCTGCAGAGGGGTGAGGTTTTCCCGCTCCTGCGGAGTGAGGCTTTGCAACACTTTCAGTTCGATGGGCAGGCCGTGGCAATCCCAGCCGGGCACGTAGCGCACCTTGCGCCCCTGCAGGATGTGGTACTTGTTGACGATATCCTTGAGGATCTTGTTGAGGGTGGTGCCCATGTGGATATCGCCATTGGCGTAGGGCGGTCCATCGTGCAGGACAAAGGGATCCCCAGGATTGTGGTCGGCAAGGCGCTGGTAGATTTGCTCTTCCTGCCAAAAGGCTTGAATGGCGGGTTCTCTCTTGGCGGCCTCTGCCCGCATGGGAAACTGAGTTTGGGGCAGGTTGAGGGTACTTTTGTAGTCCACGGCAACTCGAGCAACCTAAAGGGCGTCTCTCTATCCTACGCTGTCGCCTCATCCTCAGCAGTCCATCCCTCACCCCTCTTGTGGGACAGGGGATCCGAAGCCCACGGTCACCCAGAGCGCCTGGAGCTCTCAAACGGCTCCAACAAACCACCGCATGAACTCCCTGATCGAGAAAACGAGAAAACAAGAAAAGATTTGTGCTAGTCTCAGGGTGTCGTTGAGTAAGGGAGGTTCCTGCGGATGCCAGATAGTAGTAGTTGTAAGGGTCGTCAAGTTGGGTTCAGCCGGCTGTGCGCCGGGGCTGTTCTCTAACGGTCTGAACTTAGATCCTTCAGTCTGCTGAAGAGTCTTCGCGTTCTGGCTCGCTTGGAGTTCCTCCCGGCAGTCAGGTTCCAGTTGAAGGCCCGCTAGACCGCTCTTTCCCTGACCGCCTGTTGTTGCCTTGGGGGTGGGAGAGAGCGGATAGTTTTGCAGATAGCTGTAGCGGGGCTTGGAATGGACGGGCGTGTAAACTACCCGGCTCCGACCGCTAAGCGGTACGGAGCGGGCTTTCAGTAGCCCTGAGCCTGCTCTGCTCTACCAGAGAACAAAACAAGCCCGAACCTCTAGGCTGGTTTACGGCAGCCCCCAAGAGCGCAATCACATTCGCACCATTCAAATCCGCATCCCCTTCCCATCCACAGTGCCCACACTTAAACTTCTTTCCACTGCTGTAGGATTGCGCAGGATCGGGATGGATGTGTAAACACTTGTGACAGGTCTGCGACGTGTAAGCAGGCGGCACAAGAACCAGAGAAACCCCTGCAACCCTCGCCTTGTATTCCAGAAATTGACGTAGTTGGTAGAACGCCCAACTGTTGGCCCTGCGCCGCTCGGCTTTGCTGCGTGGCTGTTGATTGACTCTTTTCCGGATCCCTGTCAGGTCTTCCAGAGCAATAGCGCTGTTGGTAGCTTTTGCCCTAGAGACAATAGCTTTAGAGATGCGATGATTGACCCACACTTGAAAGCGTCTCTCCTTGCCAGACAGCCGTTGCAACAGTTCTCTGCATCTGCGCCGCGAACTGCGTGTGCCCTTACTGGCTTTGCGTTGGAGTACCGCCCTCAACCGGGAGTAGTGGTCGCGGACTCTGTTCAACTGCTGTCCATTCCAGTTGTCCCCCTCTGACGTATGGGCAATATCTGTCCTTCCCAAGTCCACCCCGATCACCTTGTCGGTATCTTGTTGCTTGGGTGGTTTTTTCTCTACGCAAATCTGGATGTAGTAGGAGCCGTCCTTCCGCTGGACTAGGGTGGCCGATTTGGGGTTGGAACCAGCCAGCATCCCACGCTGGTAGTTGCCAATGGCCAGTTCAAAGCGTTCTCTCCCTTCCACCGTGGTCAGCGACACCGTCCAGTCTTTTTGACGGAACGAAAAGATACGGGCGTCGTAGGTAACAAAGCCGCTCTTAAACTCCTTGACGGGACGCTTTTTCTGCTTAGCCACTTTGCGGGAACCCGCTACCCGTCTGCACACCTGTTGGTCGCGTAAGCGGGACGTAGTCCTTGCCAAGTTACTGGACAAGCCAAACCGGGCTCGAATCTCGTAGTAGCAAAGGGATTGGAGTTTGACTGCGTTGACTACTTTTTCTGGTGTGTTTTGGTTGACCCAGTTCAATGCCTGTACAAAAGCCTCCATCGTCGCGTCCAATTTGGCGGCCTGCGACTGGGACACCTTGAGCTTACAGGATATGGTCAGGACTTGGCTCATAAGTTCATTGTACTTCATCAAAGCGCATTCCTCCCGACACCGACCCTACGGGTACAGTGCGGGGCTCCTGCGATTTCTAGCTGAAGATGCCAGTGTTTCTTGAGGTTGGGTCCTTTCAAGACACCTCGACCCAACCTTTCGAGACCCCTCGGGATTGTTCGGTCAATTGCTGGCAGGAGTGGGGCGATCCACCACCGGAGCACCAAGGGAGTCGCCGCTATCGCAACCGCTCAAAAACAGGGCCAGCACCAGAAAGCAAACAAGCTGAGGGGCGCATAGTTTCCCATCTTAACAAGCTCAACTGCCTGTCCAGATTACCCCAGAGCCATTCCTCATCATCCTGAAGATTTCCTAACGGACGGTGGGGATGGCCAGGGATCCCTCCAGAGCCAAGCGATCGCTGACGATAAGACGCCGACTCTCCAGCGTGATGCCGGTTTGGTTAACCAACATCACCGAGATCCACTCAGCACCGGGTTCTTGGGGAGCATCCGCCTGTAGGAAGATCCCTCCGGCCTGTAGGGGTTCGAGAGCAAACGAAGTCACCTCTGGGTAGCCCGCCCCGGCAACAGGTTGTTCGGCAACGGCGCCCAACAACAAAGAGTGGGTGAGAGGCTCTGCCACAATTGCCTGCAGCGAATAGGTGGATCCCGGTTTGACCACCTCCGGCAGGTTCAAGGTGACGGTGGGAGGGGCAGATCCAGAGGTGAGGGTGCTGGCCTCCCGCAGCACTTCTTGGTCAATCAACAGCAGTTGTCCGGGATTGGCTGGATCCGGGCGATAGCGATTGCGCACCAGGGCAGAGGCTTCTACCTGAAAGTCCCCCCGCACCGAGGATTGGGATCCCTCTACTTGGCTGAGAATATCCGCAACAATCTCAGGGCCCACCTGCCGCCAGGAGAGGATCTGGGCCGAATAGGTGAGCTTGGGATGAGAGCTCCACAGCTTGCGGATGGCACCTTCCACCTCTTCCCGGTCCAGCCCATCTCGGTGGCGGAAGTCGGGGCTGTAGCCGGCCATCACCCCTGGCAAATCCCGCCGGTTGGCGGCGGCCACCTGCTGGCTTAGCCACTCCACCAGGGCGGCTGGCGGTGGGCTGGAAACTTGCCGCTGGATCCCACTTTCTAGGGGCATCGGGGCAGCTTGGGCCCAAGCCGAGGGCTCCGTCCGGCTGACGTGACCGGCTGTCAATCCAAGGGGGATGCTCCAGCTCACGGCCAGAGCAAGGGGCCAAAGCAGTTGCGGAAAGTTAGATCGGGATTTCAAGCCATGGGCCTCCAGCCGGCAAATCTGGATCCCAGTCTAGCCTTAGGGCAGTTGGGATCCCAAAGTCCAGACCAGATAAGATCGATTGGAATAAGCTTTGGCTCATAGCGCCTGTTCTCCATGGCTCCCCAGCACTCTCCAGCTTTCTTGGCCCTGGTCAACGAGGCCAAAAGCCGCATCCAAGAACTGACAGTCGAGCAGGTCAGGCAAAAACAACTGCAAGGGGATCCCTTCTATTTTGTGGATGTGCGGGAAGAGTCGGAGTGGCAAGCCGGCCACGCTGCCGGAGCCATCCACTTGAGCAAAGGGATCATTGAGCGAGACATCGAGAGGGTGATCCCCGACAAAGAAGCGGAGATCGTCCTGTACTGCGGCGGCGGGTTTCGTTCGGCGTTGGCAGCCGATAATCTACAGAAAATGGGCTATCGTCGGGTGATCTCGATGGATGGGGGCATGCGGGCTTGGCGAGAAGCGGGCTTTCCTGAGGAGCGCTAAACCCAGGGGCGCTCTTGTTCTGATTGCAGCATTGGAAGCTTCCCTCTCCCCTTGGGACAAGGGCTAGGGGCAAGGGAAAACTTCTAACCTTGTCTAGAATGACAACAGCTTTGCCCTACTCCTGCCATGCTCCAAACCTTACCCCGCCTGGATGTTGCTGCCCGTTTGCAGCAGTTGCGCCAGCTTCTGCGAGAACAAGATCTGGATGGCTTTTGGGTTCCCTCTGCCGATGAGCATCTCAATGAGTATTTGCCGGAACATCGCAAGCGGCGTCAGTGGATCACAGGCTTTACCGGCTCGGTGGGGGATGCCTTGATCACCCGGGACAGGGCTTGGCTGTGGGTAGATCCCCGCTATCACGAACAGGCGGAGCGGGAGGTGGATCCCAATCTATTGACAGTGATCAAAGGAGGTCTGCCGAATCAGCCCAGCCTGATGGAGATTGTGGAAGAGCTGGGATCCGGCTTTCGCCTGGGGGTGGATCCCTTTACGGTGGCGGTGGCCACCTATCGCCAGTTGCAGGCCCATGCCCAAGCGGGAGGGGTGCTCTTGATCCCGGTCATGGAAAACTTGGTGGATAAGCTGGCTCAGGGATCCGCTCCTGTCGCTCCCTTTGACCGGCCCATTGACTCGGTACCCACCCACCTAAGCGGGGCCACCCCTGCAGAAAAGCTGGCCCAAGTCCGGCAGGAGATGCGCCGCAAGCGGGTGGGACTGTTGCCCCTGACCAAATTGGATCAGGTGGCCTGGCTGTTTAACCTGCGGGGATCCGACATCCCCTACAACCCAGTGTTTTGGGCCTATGCTTTGGTCAGCCTAGATAGAGCGGCTCTATTCACAGATCTGGAGCGGCTCAGTCTCCCATCTCGGCAATTTCTGGCAGAAGCCGGGGTGGAACTCTGGCCCTACGAGACCTACAGCCAACAACTGCCCCAATGGGCCAAGAGCTATGCGCCGGTGGGCTTGGATCCCAAGCAGACCACCCAGGGCACTCAAGAGCTGCTGCAGGATGCGAGCTGCCGCGAGCTGGAGCACCCGGTGGAAGCCCTCAAGGCCGTGAAAAACCCCACCGAGCTGGAGCAAATGCGCCGCGCCAACCACAAGGCCAGCCGGGCCAAGATTCGCACCCTGGCCTGGATCGACCGGCAAATCCAACAGGGGATCCCCATCAGCGAAGCCGATGTGGCCGCCATCATGGAGGCCCATTACCGGGAGGAAGGGGAGTGGGTGGGCCTGAGCTTTAACACCATTGCCGGCGCCGGCGCCAACAGCTCCATCATCCACTACAGCACTCCGGATCCCCAGAAGCGCCTGCAACCGGGAGAACTGTTCCTTTTGGACTCCGGATCCCACTACTTGGGGGGCACCACCGACGATACCCGCACCGTTTGGATTGGCCAGGAGCCGGCGGATCCCTTGTGCAAGCGGCGCTATACCGAGGTGCTCAAGGCCCACATTCAATGCGCCCGCCAGATCTTCCCCCCCGACACCTATGGAGTCTCGTTGGATGGGATCGCCCGCTCTACCCTTTGGCAGGTCGGGCTGGATTACGGCCATGGCACCGGCCACGGTGTCGGCGCCTTTTTGAATGTCCACGAGGGGCCCAACGGGATCCACCGCCGCGCCAACACCCCTCTCAAGGTGGGTATGATCAACAGCATCGAGCCGGGCTACTACCAGCCGGGATGGGGTGGGATCCGCCTGGAGAACCTCTACGAGGTGATTGCCATTCCCGAGCCCGAGGGCTGGATGGGCTTTCGCTCCCTAACTTGGATCCCTTTTGATGGGCGCTTAATCGATTGGGAACTGTTGAACGAGGCGCAGCGAGCCTGGCTGGACGAGTATCACCGGCAGGTTTACGTCATGCACTACGCCACCTTGCCAGAACAGGATGCCGCCTGGCTAAAATGCGCCTGCGGACTGAGCTGATGTACTCGCGCAAGCGTTGCGCGGCGATTACAAATCCCCTGGCAAAGAACGCAGGAAGGATCCCCGCAGTTGACCACATGCGGCATTGCCATCCAAGCCACGGGTTTGGCGCACGGTGGCCCGCACTTGGTGCTGTTCGAGCTGGCGGACGAACGCTTTGACTCGTGCCGGGTGGGGGCGTTGATAGTCGGCTCCAGAGATGGGGTTGTAAGGGATCAGGTTCACGTGCAGTTGCACCCCTGACCGGCTGGCCTGCTGCAGCAATTGCGCCAGTTGGCGGGCATGAATGGGCAGATCGTTGACCCCCGACAGCAGGGTATATTCAAAACTGACTCGCCGCCCGGTGCGCAGCATGTAGTCACGGCAATCCTGGATCAGAGCATCCAGAGGGTAGTGGGCTGCCGAGGGGATCAACTGCTGCCGCAGATCTTGATTGGGGGCATGCAAGCTGACGGCCAGGGTAACTTGCAGATCCTGCTGCGCCAGCCAGGCAATTTGCCGGGGTACGCCCACCGTCGAGAGGGTGATGTGCCGTTGGCCGATGCCGATATCTCGATTCAGGCTACGGATGGCTTGCACCACCGTATCGCGGTTGAGCAGAGGTTCCCCCATGCCCATAAAGACCACGTGGCTGACGCGACGGCCAAAATCTTCCTGCACCGTCAACACCTGATCCAAAATCTCGTGCAGCTCTAGGTTGCGTCGGTAGCCCATCTTGCCGGTGGCACAGAAATCGCAGGCCATCGGGCAGCCCACCTGAGAAGAGACACAGACCGTCAGACGCTTGGCCGTTGGGATCCCTACCGTTTCGATCAACTGCCCATCCGCCAACCCCAGCAGAAACTTCACAGTACCATCGCGGGCCTCTGTCCGCTGCACAATGCGCGAGCGTCCCACCGGGTAGCTTTGCACCGCCTCTCGCCAAGCTTTGGGAAACACCGTCACCTGTTCCAGGGAGCGGATCCCTTTTTGATAGATCCAAGCATGCAGTTGTTGCCCGCGATAGGCCGGCTGTCCTTGGGCAACCGCCCAGTCTTTCAGAGCAGACAAGGACTGCCCCAGCAGGGGAATGGGTAGGGCCGACATAAATCCATCTCAAAAGCACAGGAGTCTGGCTCCTTCACTCTAGCCTGTCCCCGTGACCCAATCTCCTTCAGTCCAGTGGAAGTGATAAAATGGGGTGCCGTTGCCGGATGTTGAAGTGCTGGTCGTCATCGACAACTACGACAGCTTCACCTACAACCTGGTGCAGTATCTGGGGGAGTTGGGAGCCCAGCTACAGGTTTTTCGCAATGACCAGCTCTCCGTTGACGACCTGCGCCGCATGCAGCCGCAAGCGGTGGTCATCTCTCCTGGGCCAGGGCGGCCAGAAGATGCCGGGATCTCGCTGGAGTTGATTCGGGAGCTGGGGCCAGAGCTGCCGATCCTGGGCGTTTGTCTGGGGCACCAGTGCATTGGGCAGGTCTACGGTGGTCAGATCGTGCGCGCACCTGAGCTGATGCATGGCAAAACCTCGCTCATTTACCATCGAGGGGTGGGAGTGTTTGAGGGGTTGAGCCAGCCTTTCACGGCCACCCGCTACCACAGCTTGGTGATCGAGCCTTCTACGTGTCCTGACGAGCTGGAGGTGACGGCCCAAACCAGCGATGGGATCATCATGGGGGTACGCCACCGCCGCTATCCCCATGTTCAGGGCGTGCAGTTCCACCCGGAGAGCATCTTGACCGCCGAGGGCAAGCGCTTGTTGAGCAACTTCCTGCGCAGCGCCCAGGCCTTAACTGCTGCTCAGCCCAATGCTTCGCAAGTATCCCAGGAATCTGTTGCCGTTGTTACATCGGGGATCCCCACTCCATGAAGCGTCGCCAGCTTCTGCAAGCCAGCGCCGGGCTGCTGGGATCGATGGCCGTGAACCTGGCCAGAGGGCGCAAAGCGGGCGCTCAGACTGCTCCCGTACACAGTTCGGAAACGCCAACAACCCCAGGGTCTATAGAGTTCACCCCCGGCTCGAGCTTGGAGGGGCTGCAACTGACTTGGCTGCACCACAGTTGTGTTTTGTTCGAGGGGGAAGGCCAACGGTTTCTGGTCAACCCGTTTCGTCCGGTGGGCTGTACGGCTGGCTATCCTGCCCCACGAGTTGCTGCCGATCTGGTGTTGCTCAGCAGCCGCTTGTTGGATGAGGGCGCTTTGGATGTGGTGCCCGGCAACCCAAGGGTGCTGTTTCAGCCGGGGGACTATCTGATCGACGGGATCCGTGTGCAGGGGGTACGCATGCCCCGTGGCCCTCGCTTTGGCGTGAATGTGGGTTGGCGCTGGCGCATGGCCGGGATCGACATCGTGCATTTGGGGGGAGCTGCCTTGCCCATCACGCGAGAACAGTCCATCCTGCTCTCTCGCCCCGACCTGTTGCTGGTGCCGGTGGGGGGTGGGCCGAAAAATTACGATCCTGCTGGGGCCAAGGCGGCCATTGAAGCGCTGCAGCCGAAGTTGGTCATCCCAACGATGTATCGCACCGTCGCCGCCGCCGACTCCCAATGCGATCTGGTGCCTTTACAGGCGTTTTTGAGCTTATTCCCTGCCGCAGCCGTTCAACCTGCTGCCAGCAATCCTCTCATTCTCTCGGCCCAGGCTCTGCCCTCGCGGGGGATGGTCATTCTTGCGTTTGAGGAATAGCAACTATGGGGCGCAAGCTCTGGAGAGTCGTCCTTGGCCTGGGATCCCTGGTGGTGATGGGAGGGTTGGGCCTCTACGGCCACACCTTGCCGGAGGATCCACAAGCTCTGGCCCAAGCCAACCCGCTGCGGCTGCAACTGGCCCTCTGGCTGGGGAAAGACGCCAACGCCGTCGATGGGCGGGGCAAAACGGCCCTGTTTTTTGTGGAGAGCGGTCTCAAGGCCCGCCTTTTGCTCTATTCTGGGGCGGATCCCAATCGACCGGACTATGGGGGAGCCAGCCCCTTACACCAAGCCGCTCGCCTGGGCAACCCTGAGGTTACGAAAGCCCTGCTCCAGGGAGGGGCGGAGGTGAACGCTCGCTTTGGTGCCGGTGGCCTTCCCCTACATTTTGCCGCTTGGTCCGGCAACCCAGAGGTCGTTCGGCTGCTGCTGGAACATGGCTCCGAGATCGACGAGCCGGATGGCTACGGCCTCACCCCCCTGCAAATTGCCCAGGACATGCGGCGCTGGGAAGCTGCGATCCTTTTGTCCCGCTGGCCCCGCTCGGCATCCGCTGACGGGCATATGGATTGATTCCGCTTCTCTCACCACCCCAGCACCCAGGCAAAGATCAAAGGTGCCACAATGGTGGCATCCGACTCGATGACAAACTTGGGGGTATCGACAGCCAGCTTGCCCCAGGTGATCTTCTCATTGGGCACTGCTCCCGAATAGGAGCCGTAGCTGGTGGTGGAGTCGCTGATCTGGCAGAAATAGCCCCACATGGGCACGCCCTGGCGGCCCAGGTCTTGATGGAGCATGGGTACCACACAGATGGGGAAATCCCCAGCTATGCCGCCGCCAATTTGAAAGAAGCCGATGGAGGATTCCGCCGAGGTGCGCAGGTACCAATCCGCCAGGTGGATCATGTACTCGATCCCTGTGCGGACGGTGTGTACATTGCGGATCTCACCCGTGATGCAGTGGGCGGCATACATGTTGCCGGTGGTGGAGTCTTCCCATCCCGGCACATAGATGGGCAAGTTGGCCTCCATAGCCGCGTAAACCCAAGAGTCCCGCGGATTGATCTGGTAGTAGGGCTCCAGCCGGCCACTGCGCAGAATCCGGTAGAGAAACTCATGGGGAAAATAGCGCTCGCCCGCCTGATCGGCGCCGATCCACTCTTCTAAAAGGGCTTTTTCCAAGCGCCGCATCGCCTCCTCTTCGGGAATGCAGGTATCGGTTACCCGATTCATGTGCCGCTCCAGCAGTTCCTGCTCCTGCTGCGGGCTGAGATCGCGATAGTGGGGCACGCGCTCGTAGAAGTCGTGGGCGATGAGGTTGAAGATGTCCTCTTCCAGGTTGGCGCCGGTGCAGGAGATGGCGTGCACCTTGTTCTGCCGGATCATTTCCGCTAGGGAAAGGCCCAGCTCCGCTGTGCTCATGGCACCGGCCAAGGTCACCATCATTTTGCCGCCCTTTTCCAGGTGAGCACAGTAGCCCTTGGCCGCATCCACCAGCGCGGCGGCGTTGAAGTGGCGAAAATGATGTTGGATAAATTGGCTGACGGGGCTGTTGGTCACGATTTTTCCGGTCACTCTGACCTGGTGAAGCACGATTTTCTAGTCTATCAACTTTAGGGGCGCTGACAAGCTTTGCTTGGGGATACCTTTATCGGTATTGGCAACCATTCCCCTGCAGGTCGGCTGGAGCAGGTTGCGTTGCGAAGCCGGGATCCCATACCGGTTCTCACCCGGCCTTGGCTGAGACAAAGGGATCGCCTGCCCATGTCAGAATGGTGGCGAATCACTGCCCTATATCCGTTCACGCTATCTGTTCACGTTGGGTTCATGCCTCCTGTCAGCACTGTCGAGCCAGCCGAGCCCATTGCCGAAGTCCAATCTCCTGAGCTGGCTTCTTCTCCTGCCGAGCCATTGCCTGGCGCTGTGGACATGTCAGTGCCAACAACGACCGGGATCTCTATGGGATCCCTGCGGCGCTGGTGGGCGCGATGGAAGCAAAAACTGCGGTTGGAAACTCAGTTGCTCTTTGTGGCAACGCTGGTGGTCTCATTGGTGGTGAGCAGTTTCACCTTCTGGGCCGTCAGCACCGTGCAGCAGGATGCTCGCTTCAACGAAGCCCGCTTTGGCCGAGATCTGGGGCTGCTCTTGGCCGCCAATGTCGCCCCCCTGATTGCGGAAGATCGCATTGGCGAAGTGGCGCAACTGTCCCGCCAGTACTTTGAGAGCACCAGCAGCATCCGCTATCTGCTCTATGCCGATCCCGAAGGAAACATCTACTACGGGATCCCGTTTTCCAACCAAGAGGTGAAAACCTCCCTCAGCCTCACCCGTCGCATGCAACTGCCGGACAATCGCCCCCCTGCTGAGGGCCAACCGCTGGTGCGCACCCACCTCACTCCTGCCGGGCGGGTGACGGATATTTTTGTCGGCATCTATCATCAGGGCCGCTTTTTGGGCACCCTCGGCCTGGGGATCAATCCCAATCCTGCCCTGGTGCGCTCCACACAATTGGCGCGGGAGGTCTCGATCGGGGTGTTTTTGGCGGTGTGGGTCTTGGCCATCCTGGGATCGGTGGTCAATGCCCTCACCATCACCTACCCCATCAAAGAACTGGTCAAGGGCGTCCAGGAGATCACCAAAGGTAACTTCAAGCAGCGCATCGACCTGCCCTTCGGGGGCGAGCTGGCCCAGCTCATCGACAGCTTTAACGAGATGGCGGAGCGGCTGCAAAGCTACGAAGAACAGAACATCGAAGAACTGGCTGCCGCCAAAGCCAAGTTGGAGACCTTGGTCTTCTCCATCGTCGATGCCGCCATTTTGCTGGATGCCGAGTTGCGGGTGCTGCTGCTCAACCCTGCCGCCTCTCGTATGTTTGGCTGGGAAGGGGATCCCGTTTTGGGCAAACCCTTGCCGGAGCTGTTGCCGGAGGATCTGCGGCAGCAACTGGCCCGCCCTCTGATGCACATTGCCCGCGGGGATCAAGAGGCAGAGGAAGTTCGCGTCAACCTCACCGGCCCTACCAAGCGCGTCATTCGCATTCTGCTTTCACCGGTGTCGGATCCGCGGCGGCAAAATCTCAAGGGGATCGTGATGACGGTGCAGGACATCACCCGCGAGGCAGAGCTCAACGAAGCCAAGGCCCAATTCATCAGCAACATCAGCCACGAGCTGCGCACCCCCCTCTTCAGCATCAAGTCTTTTATCGAGACCCTCTACGAGTACGGCGAGCAGATGTCCCCCGCCGAGCGGCAGGATTATCTGGAAATTGCCAACCGCGAAACCGACCGCCTCACCCGCCTGGTCAACGATGTTTTGGATTTGTCTCGTCTGGAATCGGGCAAGCAGTACCACTTTGAGGGCGTCGATATCTCGGCGGTGATCGAGCAAACGCTGCGCACCCATCACCTGCAGGCCCGCGACAAAGGGATCCAGCTGCGCAAGTTCGTCGATCCGGATCTGCCGCTGGTCTGGGGCAACTACGATCTGCTGCTGCAGGTGATGACCAATCTCCTGGGCAATGCCCTCAAGTTCACCCCCTCAGGGGGCCTGGTGACGGTACATGCCCACCTGGTGGTTCAGGCGGATGGATCCCCGCAAGCGGTGCGGGTGGCAGTGGCCGATACGGGCATTGGCATTGCCCCAGAGGATCAAGAGCGGATTTTTGACCGCTTTTTCCGGGTGGAGAACCGCGTGCATACCCTGGAGGGGACGGGCTTGGGCTTAGCCATTGTGCGCAACATTCTGGAAAAGCACCACACCTGCATCCGCCTGGAGAGCAAACTGGAACAGGGATCCACCTTTTGGTTCGATCTGCATCTGTATGCAGAGGGCTCGCCCCTGGAGTTCACGGATCCGCCCGCCGAGACGGATCCCCCCAGTTGCGCTTGGCGGGAGCACTTCCATCAACGCTGAGGATATGAAGGGCATACCGGCCATTTTTTGGGGGTTGGGCCTCAGTTTCGCATTTTTGTGCCACACTGGTGACCTCTCCCACCACACAGGGGGGCTGGGCAACCCGCTGTTGGCCACCGGTGAAGACGTCACTTCTCTGCTGCTGGCGGTGGTGGCGGTGCTGTTGATGGGTTGGCTCGTGCGCTGGCTGGGCAAAGGCGCGGTGAAGCTGGGGTTGCGCAGCAGAAATGTCGATCCCCAGTCTCAGGGATCCCTGCCGAGGGCTGTTCTACACTGGAGAAGGTTTTAACTGGATGGTTTTGCCATGCCGCCTCGCTGGCCCCGGAAGCCCTCCCGTCGGGATCCCGAATTTCGCAAGCTGGATGATCGCTATACCTATGCCGCCCACCTGTCTGTTTTCCTCTGTAGCGGGTCTGGGCTGGTGTTTTTTCAGCAACTGTACCGCGCGGATTGGCCGTGGCTGGTGCCCCTGTTGGGCTGGTGGGCTTTGGGGCTAGGGATCCACAGCTTCTGGATCTTTTTTGTGGCCCGCTATCCCGTCGAGGCCGGCTTTGGGGAGCTCACTCCCGGCGCGCACGAAAACCCAACAGCCGCGGAGACGGATCCCTCCAGAGCCAGCTAGGACTTAGAGAGGGGATGATCCCCTTGCTCCTGTTCTCAGCCAGGGGAGGTAGAAGCTCCACCTGGTCGCCGCTGCCGCCGCAGCAGCAGGGGGGAGAGATCGCTCTCGTCGTAAATATCGCCCACCAGCTCCTCCAAAATGTCCTCCAGCGTGATCAGGCCGGTGGTGCCGCCGAACTCATCCACCACAATCCCCAGGTGTTGGCGAGAGCGCAGCATTTCCTTGAGCAACAAGCTGACCCGCTTGGTGTCCGGCACAAAAAAAGGCGGTGCCATCGCCTGGGTCACTTCGGCATTGCCTTTTTGATCGAGATAGCGCAAGGCTTGCTTGAGGTGGATAATGCCGACGATCTCGTCCTTGGATTCTCCCTGCACGGGGATGCGCGAGTAGCCCGTTTCCAAACAGAGCTTCACCACATCCTGCAGTGTTTTGTCGTGGGAGATGGTCTCCATTTTAACTCTGGGCTTGGCCACGTCCCGCGCCTGCAGCAAGTCCAAAGCCAAGGCCCCACGGAACAGCCGCCGTTTTTGCCAATCCAGCAGCCCCCGCTGCCCCAACACATCGATCAGTAGCTCCAAATCCTTGAGAGAAGCGGTGGCCGTCAGGGGGGAGAATTCCAATAGATTGAAGAGCCTGCTGACAACCCACTCAAAAGCGTCGCTAAAAGGGCGCAGCAGCACCGATAGGACATGAACAGGCCGCACCACCCAGCGGAACACCCCTAGCGGATGGCTCACCGCCAAAGACTTTGGGGCTACTTCTCCAAAGAGGAGCACCACAATTGTGGTGGGCACGGTGGCGGCCAAAGCTCCAATCTGGGTTCCCAACAGTTCAATGGAGAGGGTTGTGGCCAAAGCGGCAATGCCGATGTTGACAAAGTTGTTCACCAGCAACAGGGTGGTGATCAGCCGCGAGCGCTGTTGTTGGGCCAGTCGATACAAGCCCTGTGGATCCCCTTGTTCTTCGATCAGAGATTCCAGGCGCAGGTTGTCCATGGCCGTGATGGCGGTTTCGGCCCCAGAGCAAGCTCCTGAGAGGAGCAGCAAAAAGGCCAAGAGGAAGACATTAACCATAGCGCTCCGTTACGGGATATGGGTGGCGTCGAAGGACTAAACCCAAGCTGCTCAAGCCAGTCAGCTCCTCGAAGATCTTATTCATCCCGTTGATTTGTTCTTGATTGAGTTAAGGCTACTGATCGAAATGGGCGGAGCCGGATCGCTCCAAAAGTTGCCGGTACAACATGACAATCTTGTCTTGCACCTCGGATTGGCTCAGGTGATCTGTGTCGATCAAGATGGCATCGGGGGCAGGCCGCAAAGGAGAAATCAGCCGTTCGCTATCACGGCGATCCCGCTGCTCGATTTGCGCTTTCAATTCTTCGAGAGGCACCATTTGCCCTTGGGCTTGGAGTTGGTGTTGCCGACGCTGCGCCCGCTCCCCAACAGAAGCGGTCAAGAAAACCTTCAGCTCTGCATCAGGAAAGACGTGGGTGCCGATATCCCGCCCCTCTAAGACGGCACCGCCATCCCGGCCAATGCTGCGTTGCCGCTTCACCAGCTCCTGGCGTACTCCCGGCACTGCCGCCACGTGAGAGACCCAGCGGGTCACTTCCGGAGAGCGAATGGCCTGGGTAATTTCTTCGCCATCGGCCCAGATGCGGGTCGGCTCTGTCGAAGAGGTGCCACTTTGCAGGGTGAGCTGGGTTTGGGCGGCCAGTTGGGTCAGTTGCTCGGCATCGTCCAAAGGGATCCCTCTTTGCAGCGCCAGCCAAGTGATGGCCCGATACATGGCTCCGGTATCCAAGTAGAGCAGTTGCAGTTGGGCTGCCACTGCCCGCGCCACGGTGGATTTTCCGGCTCCAGCCGGGCCGTCAATGGCAATCAGCGGGCGACGCGGGGGAGAAGTCGTGCCGGAAGAAGGGGGTGCCGCATGCTGGACTCTCTCCGGCGAGGGATCCCCTTGCTCTGGGGAAAGGAGCAGGTTGTCGATCAGGCGAGTCTGCCCCACATAGGCAGCAATGGCCAGCAGGCCCTTGTCTTCCACCCGCGGCAGCGGCTGTAGCGTTTGGGGATCCACCAATTCCAGGTACTGCAGTTGCAGCTCTGGGGTATGCTCCAGCTCAGCACGGGCGGCGGCAAGGATCCCTTCTGCTGAGGGATCCCCGGCCTGCCAATGGTCATATCCCCGACGCAAGGCCCGGTACAGCCCGGCAGCCACCTGTCGTTCAGCAGCAGAAAGGTAGCGGTTGCGGGAGCTACAGGCGAGGCCATCGGCTTCTCGCACCGTGGGGCAGGGAACAATCGTGGTGGGTATTTGCAGATCCCGAACCAAACGCTGAATGATCGCCAGTTGCTGGGCGTCTTTTTGGCCGAAGTAGGCCCGCTGCGGCTGCACCAGGTTCAGCAGTTGCAGCACAATGGTGGCTACACCGCGAAAGTGGCCAGGTCGGTGGGGGGCGCAGAGGGTCTGCAGAAGGGATTCGGGGGGCATGACCCAGGTGCGGTCGCTTCCGGTTGCGGGGTCGGCTCCCATCTCTTGCGGGTCAGGGGCAAAGACCACATCCACACCTGCTGCCTCGCACAAGGCCCGATCCCCCTCTTCGTCGCGGGGATAGCGATCCCAGTCTTCGTTGGGGCCAAATTGCAGCGGATTGACGAAAATGCTGACCACCGTGTGGTCACACTCTTGCCGGCAGCGGCGGATTAGGCTGAGATGGCCCTCATGCAGGGATCCCATCGTGGGCACCAAGCCAACTGTGGATCCCCGCCAATCGGCTACCTGCTCCCGCAAAGCAGCAACTGTGCGCAGCCAGTGCATTGCCATGCCACCTCAATCTCTCTCTCCCCTATGGGTTTTCTCCAACCCCCCCAAAGGCTGCTCCTACAGGCCGATCTTGTTGCTGCGTTGATACTGCCTGTAGGCTGCCACGAACAAGCCCGCCAAGGTGACCACCACCATTCCCAACACGATCCCCAACAAAATTGGCTCGATCACAGCACAGACCTCCCAGTTAAACCTAAATCATGATAAGCCAAGCCCAAACCCATCCTCACCCTTTCCTGTCAAGGGAATTGAGCGGGCATCCTCGAATACAATGCAGGGGATCCGCGAAGCCGTTGAGATGGCATACCCATAGCCCATGAGGTCAATTGTCTTGTCCGGGGATGGCGGAGACTTGAAGGAGTGCCTGTCCAAACTGGAAGAGCAACTGCGCCCTTTGGCAGACAAGGCCGTTCCCCTGCTGGTGGCGGACTCGCATCCAGTGCAGGTGTGGGCGGCAGTTTTGACCTGCCAACGCTTGGGGATCCCGCTGTTCCTGGGTAATCCCCACTGGGGAGAACGGGAATGGGGACAGGCTTTGGCGGATATGGGATCCGGCTGGTGCTGGCGCCAGGGCCGACTGGAAGGGGATCCCGCCCCCTTGAATCTGCGCCTGCGGGATTTGCGGGAAGCTGTGCCCAGCTCCCATTGGCCGCTGATCGGCATCCCCACGGGTGGCTCTGGCGGCCAAGTGAAATGGGCCCTGCACTCTTGGCTGACCCTCAGCGCCTCGGCCAAAGCCCACCAACAGCACTTTGCCGTTGGGCCTGTACACAGCTATTGCGTTCTGCCCCTGTACCACGTCAGCGGCTTGATGCAGGCAGTCCGATCCTGGCTGAGCGGTGGGCAGTGGGTTGTCTGGGATTGGAAACGGCAACAGCAGGCCGAGTCTTGGGATCCCCCTTTGCCGGGGAGCTTTCTATCGCTGGTGCCCACTCAGTTGCAACGGCTGTTGCTCAGCGCCCATCCGGGAGTTTTGGAGAGCCTGCGCCAATTTCGGGCCATTTTGGTCGGCGGTGGCCCCACCTGGCCCAGCCTGAGACAACAGGCCCGGCAACTTCACCTTCCTCTTGCCCTCACCTACGGTATGACCGAGACCGCCTCCCAGGTGTGTACGTTACTGCCAGAAGCCTTTTGGCAAGGGAGCGACAGTCTGGGTCGGCCTCTGCCCCACGCCACGCTCCAGATCCGCAGCGAAAAAGGGGATCCCCTGCCCAGCCATGCTGTGGGCTACATTCACATTCAGGCAGAGTCGCTGGCACTGGGCTACTACCCGCACCTAAGTGCTACGCACCGCTTACGCGAAGGGCAACAGCAAGGCTTTACCCCCGGCGATTTGGGCTATCTAGACCGACAGGGATCCCTCTATTGGTTAGGTCGAGCCGATGACCTAATCCTAACCGGCGGGGAAAAGGTGATGGCTGCAGAAGTGGAAGGGGAGATCCGAGCCAGCGGCTGGGTGGAAGATGTGTGCGTGTTGGGCCTACCGGATGCCGAATGGGGGCAGCAGGTGGTGGCGGTGGTCGTCCCCAAAACAGGGATCCCGGCAATCCCCAAAGAGCTGGAGATGCACCTGAAGCAACACCTAAGCCGCCAACTGAGTCCCTTCAAGCACCCCAAGCACTGGCTGTGGTGTACGGGGATCCCGCGCAACCCTCAGGGCAAAGTCAACCGCCAACAACTCCGGCAGTGGGCAGCTCAGACGTTGGGGATCCCAACGCAGGCAAGTTAGCGGGATCCCTCCCGAATGCCCAGACGGGCTAAATCTCGCTTGATTTCAAAGGCCAATTCCCGGTTGTGCGGCTCCGTGGCCAAAGCTTTTCTCAAGTAGGCTTCCGCCTGCTGATGGCGCCCCTCGTGGATCAAATGGTTGCCGAAGCGCTGGTAGGCCAACGCCAAGATGTGGATGGCCTCGCCGGAGTTGGGAAACCGTTTCAGCAGCGCCTCCGCCTGGGCCACCGCCGTGGGCAACTTCCGCTCCCGCCAGGCTGCCTTGACGCGGGCAATCCCCTCCTTGAGCCCTTCCGGATTGGGCTGCTCTGCCGATGAGGGGCCTATGCTGCGAATGACCACCCGCCTTTCGCCGGCAGCAGGAGAGCTGGGTGGAGATTGACGTTGTGCAGATTGACGTTGTGCAGATTGACGTTGTGCATCGTAGCGCCGCCGCTGCTCAGGGTCGCTCAGCACTTGGTAGGCTTGGTGGATTTGTTGGAAACGCTCTCGGGATCCCTCCCCTGCCACATCAGGGTGAAACTGCCGCGCCAACCGTCGAAACGCCTGTTTAATCTCTTCAATGTCCGCTGCAGGAGATAGGTTCAGGATCGCGTAGTAATCCATAAACGGTGGCGCAACTAAGGGATCGGGAAAAGACCTGGCCAAAAACCAGCTCTAGTCTATCGCTGCGGCCCCGGCTTGACCAAGGGATCCCCCCAAGTGCTTGGTTCTCCCAATTCCCTCAGCAGCAGGGATCCAGTGTTAGACTTTGCCCAAGTTGTTTGGAGCCTCCATTCCGGCCTATCGAGGATCCCTTCCTGTTGCCCAACTTCATTGCAACTTGGCTTTTTTATTTCTATCTGTTATGAGTGAAGCGCTTCATCAAGCTCTTGCCAATCGAGATCTAAAACAATTATTGGCCCATTTGCAGCGGGGGGAAGATGTGAATGCTGTCGATGCTCAGGGAATGACTTTGCTTCATAAAGCGACACTCCTTGGCGATTTGGAACTGTTGGATTTGCTCTTGGCCCATGGCGCTTCTCCCAATGCCTTGGATCCCACAGGTGCCACCCCTCTCCATTTGGCTGCTGCCGACGGCCAGGTCAAGCTGGTGGATCGTCTTTTGAGGGCAGGCAGCGATATCGATCTCTCAGATAACCATGGCTATACCCCTCTCCAGCGGGCTGCTTTAACCGATCAGGTAGAAGTAATCGGTCTGCTCATCCAAAAGGGAGCCAACACCGGTCGTGTTCTCCACTGGGCCACAGCTACCGGTCGAAAAAGCATTCTGGCCCGCCTACTATCCAAGGGAGCGCCGGTGGATGCCACTGACGAAACAGGCCGAACCCCTCTGCATGAAGCCGCCACCCGAGGGGATTTGGGCATCGCTCGCTTTCTGCTCTTGTACGGGGCCAATGTGAATGCACGCAACCGATTTGGCGCAACACCGATGCACTGGGCTGCTTGGGAAGGGCATATCCAAATCCTGGAGCTTTTGCTGGAAAATGGAGCCGAACTAAACCCTCGCAATGAAGATGGGCATACCCCCTTGGCCTATGCACAAAAACGCCAACACAGGCTGGCTGCTCAATGGTTACAAGATCGAGGAGCAACTCTTTAGCTTAGTATCAAGTTTGGCATAGAGAGTAAAACAAAAGTTAATGAAAATGCTGCTATTTCAAGTCATAGGGTATTTGGTCTTCCTCCCTTCTCATGAGATGGGGTTTGAGAGTGAGGGTAACCCCTACAGAAAAAAGGAGAGAGGCTGTTAGGCTTTCCTCCCTCCAGTCTCTTCGTCGCGGTTAGCGTTAACGCCAGCTAGATTCTAACTGATTCTTCCATCTGATTCAACTTTTTTCTAGAGTTTCTCTTGAGCCCAACATAAATTTTTGAACGACAAAACAAGACATAGGACAGACAGTTTGTCCCAAAAGGTTGGTCTTTTTCCTTAGCTTCTGACAAGTTTGCAAAGGAAACTAGAGCAGCAATCTTTGTATTCGGTCTTGTCTTCCGGTTCCCGAAGCCAGATTGCCCCCTTCCAAAGCCATAACCCTCAGCCGCTGTTGCTCCTTTACACTGCCACCTCCACAGATTGACATGAGCAAGCAAAAAATCTCTCTATCAACTGATTCTGACTCTCATTAGCACAGAACCTTGCTTAGCCTTGGAGAGGAGAAAAAGGGATCCCCGCTGAACGCAGGATGGCCAGTTCCGCCAGCGCAGGATCCCTGCCGCATCCAAGACAAGAGAGGAAGACTGATGGATACAACTCCACCACTCAACCGAGTAACAGCATAGCTTTATTGAGATTGAATCGCAATACCTAGCCAACGCAAGAAGAAATGTTCTTGACAAAACTGCTTCAAGTAGTCGTTTCAAGTTAGGGTGAGACGCTTGGGCTACTGAGGAGAGCCTTCTGATTCCCTGTATTCAAGGCTTTAGGTATGGGTGCAGTGTCCCAGTTTGAATCGAAATGGCCACAAGCAGAGTACCTGGGCTAAAGGGTAATTGGCCAAGATTTGCAGTTTCAGCCCTCTTGAGAGGATAGGTCGCGGAGTTGTGGGCACAGCACAGGTTCAAGGGGGGGTGAGGGGCTGATAGCAGTCGTGGTTCTTATTACCCTCTATTTCAACTGCTCGCGTAGCGGGCCGGAGGCCTTAGCAGGAAGCAACCGGTCGTTTGTTTCACCTTGACGGTGAGATAAATGACTACGCGTTGCGGAACAGTAGGCAATCTCACCGCCATTCAAATGCCGGGGCAGGCAAGAATCAGCTTTTGGCCCAATGGATCCCTAGCGACGATAGCTGAGTCGCCTGGCGGGAGATCGAGCCTGACGGCGTTTGCGCCAGCGTTTCCAGTGGGAGATCGTCCAGTCGCTCAGGCTGTGGTTCACCGATCCCAGTTCCAACCCCATCCCAATCCAAAACAGCATCTCGGCGTGAACTTGCAGCAATTGCCAGAGATCGCTGCGCCACACCCAGGGTTGCCACATCCACCAGCCCAACTGGGATCCCAGCCAAGCCCCCAGCAGGCCAACTCCTCCTGCCCATAGGCTCAAGTACAGCACCCGCACGGCAGTGCCCACGATGGGCCCATGAGACCAAAAGGAGCGATGCCGTATCCACCTGCGGTAGGGCAGCCAAATCCAACGCAAGAACAGCCAGCGTTGATACTGTCGAGAACAGGTGTCCAGATCTCCAGAAAACATCAGGCCGCTGAATAGATAGGCCGATCCCACGGCCAGAGCAACCGTGGTGCTGTTCCCCAGCAAACCGGCGGCTAAGGTGATGCCGGGGGCTGTCCAGAGGGTGATGCGATCGTGGGTGGATCCCAGCGGCATAAAGCCAGAGCAACAGTACACGACTGCGGCTCAGTCTACCCGCAAGCAAAGGAGAAAGCCTGCTCCAGCCCTGGGATCGCTCCGCCGGATCTTGAAAAACTTAAGCCTGCTGCTCCCCAGGGATCCCTCGATTCAGGCGATCCAACACCTGCAACTGTCGGTAGAGCATTTCAACCCGTGGCAGATGGATCCCAGCTTGTCGAGCGTACTGCAGTGGGTTGCCGAAGATCACCTGCAGTTCCAGAGGACGTTTGCGCTCATAGTCGATTTTCATGCTGGTGCGGTAGGGGGCCATTTTCTCGGTATTGGTGAGCATTTCTTGGATCAGGGAGTCGGGAAGCAGGCGATCACAAGCTGCAGCTCCCTGTATCACCTCCTGCATCAGCGTTTCCGCCAAAGCACGGGCCTCAGGGTCTCGAATCATTTGCTGAGTATCGGCATTGAACACCACCGAGAGGCCGTTGAAGGGAATATTCCAGACCAGTTTCTGCCAGCGGGCCAACATCAAATCTGGTGAGAGCGAAGTCGGGATCCCTGCCCGTTGAAAATCGGCTTGAACTTGTTGAAGGCGGGGCGTGATCCCTTGGGGGGCATAGCCAGGGCCGTACTCTGCCAGCAGCACCGAACCGTAATCCAGATGGTGAATGTGGCCGGGGCCAACCTTATTGGAGCTGATGAAGCAGAGGCCCCCCATGACCCGCTCTGGGCCAACGCAATCGGCAATCTCGGGTTCCACCCCCAGCCCGTTTTGCAACAAGATCACCACGCCATTCTCGGCCAACACAGGCGGGATCAAGTGCGGCAGAAGCGCATTTTGGGTGGCTTTCAAAGCCACGATCACGCCTTCGCAAGCCGGCATGTCCTCCACGGCTGCGTAGGCATTCACCTGGGGCAAATGAAAATCCCCCCAGCAGGACTGCACCCACAGGCCGTTTTGGCAAACATGCTCATAGTCGCTGTGCAGCAGAAAATGCACCGCAAAGCCCGCCTGTTGCAATTTCGCCCCATAAAATCCTCCCAAAGCACCCGTACCCAAAACAGCGTAACGGCGAGTTTCCGGCAACCGAGGCATGGCGGCAAGTTTTAGCAGGTCATCCCCAAAATACCGCACCCCAGCACCGGCTCAGGACTTGATCTTTGCCGTTTTGTCTATCAACAGCACCCGCTCTTCCGCATCGGTTTCCCGCAGATGGACTCTCACCGTTTGCTCCGGTTCTGTAGAAAGCTGACAACCGCAGTAATCGGGCTGGATGGGAAACTGTCGGTGACCCCGGTCAATCAACACCGCCAATCGCACCCGTTCCGGTCGCCCAAAGTGGTTTAGGGCCTCCAAAGCCGCCCGGACGGTGCGACCGCGAAAGATCACATCATCTACCAGCACCACCTCTTGGCCGGTTAGGTCACGCGGCATTTCGCTGCGATCTGGGGTGCGCAACCCACCGGCACTCAAATCGTCGCGGAAAAAAGTGATGTCCAGCTCCCCTACTTGGGGCGGGATCCCCAGTAGAGTGGCAATCCGATCCCGCAGGCGGTAGGCCAAGGGGACTCCCCGGGTGCGAATGCCGATCAACGTCAACTTTTGGGGGTGGGGGTGATCCCTGCCGATCGCCGCTGCCAGACTCTCGATCAGCCCAGCCAACTGCTCCGCATCGAAGACCTCGATCTCGGACATGGATCCCTGTCGCCCCCCCGTCAATTGCGGATCTGGTCTGTAGAAGACTTTAGTAGAAGACTTTAAGATAGCCCAACCTGCCGGCGGGATCCCTATCCGGTAAGATAAAACCAGAAGCAATTCCCAAGCCATGGAGGTTTCCTTGAGGGAGGGATCCACGATGTCTGTTGCTTGGCTGGCTTCGGTTCTGGCAAGGCGGTCTTGGCTGAGCCGTTTCCTGCGGGGGATGGTGCTTTGCGGGCTGATACTCTGCCTGGGGGTTACCCTGCTGGGATCCCCGGCCCACGCCGAAGACTACACCAAACGAGATCTACAGGGGGTGAGCTTTGCAGGGCAAGACCTGAGCGGCTGGAAGTTTCTCAAGGCCAACCTGCGCCAAAGCGATCTCAGCCATGTGAAGGCGGCAGGGGCGAACCTGTTCGGGGCCAATCTCAGCAAAGCCAACTTGCGCGGAGCCGACTTGCGCGGGGCCACTTTGGACATGGCCAACCTACAGGGTGCGGATCTGCGAGAAGCGCAACTGCAGGACAGCATGATGTGGCTGGCCCGAGTCGAAGGGATCCAAATTGATGGGGCGGATTTCACCAATGCGTTGATACGGCAAGACGCCCTCTCCATCCTTTGCGAACGGGCCACCGGCGTTAACCCTGTAACCGGTCGGGCCACCCGCGACACTCTTGAATGTGACTGATCCTCACCCCCGGCTCTTCTCCCAGAGGGAGAAGGGAGATAGGCAGCAGAACCCATCGCCTCACTGCCCTCTGGAATCCGGATTTTAGGAGCTGGGAGCGGCTGCCTCAGAACGGGCGGGCTTGCGTTGAAACTGGCTGAGCAGCGAATTCCAGGCCAAGCGGGCCATCGACAACAGCCAATTCCCCTCCAACTCCCTAAACAAGTCCATGTTCAGCTTGAAGGCATAATTGGCCTCTGCCACAATGCGGTCGATGGTGGCTTGATCCAGCCCCAATGCATCCATCTGGGCACGGTAGCGCTGCTTGAACTTGCCCTCGTGGGGGATCTGCTCGAAATCGTAAAAAGCTGTTCCTTCCCCTGGCGGCAAGCCCATGGCCCGGCGGGCGATGTTTTTGAGGATTTGACCGCCCGACAGGTCGCCGATGTAGCGGGTGTAGGCGTGGGCGATCAGCAGAAGCGGATCTTTTTCCACCACTTCCCGAATGCGGTTGACATAGACCTGGCAGGCAGGGGAGGGCTTGACCAAAGAGCGCCAGTTGGGGCCGATAAAATAATTCAAGTCCTTCTCCAGGCTGGCCTTGCGCCACAGCTCTGGGTAGTAGAGCCGGCCCACCAGGGGGTGCTCTCGCAGTTGGGCAAAGCCTTCTTCCAAAGCACTGTAGACAAAGTAGAAATTGCCCACGTAGCGGCTGTAGGCTCGCTTATCCACCACTCCCTTCAGGAAACACTTGATAAAGGCCATGTTCTCGGCCATGGTGTGGGACTGCTTGGTGCCCTCTCGCAACTGGGCCGACAGGCTGTTGTCCCGGTTACTCAAATCATTCTTATTCTGATTGTTGTGGCTTTGACTCACAAAACCCTCCTCGCCAACAAACTGTGCTTCATTAGATCACCCGCAGATCACCCGCAAGCCATCCCGAGGTTCCCCCAGCCTGAGAAGCTTTGTAAACCCATTCCTAACCCCTTCTCATGATTGTTGTTGATGGCTCCGCCACAGCCTGCATCAACAGCGTGCATCTCAAAAGCGACGCAAACCGGCGCCAAGTCCACTCTGTCGACCGGCTGAGCCTGTCAGAGCCACCCCTCCGATCTCCAAGGTTGACCGGAAATCCGAGCTGGAGCAGCGGATGATCCGCAAAAACGGTTAAAGATTAGAATAATCTGCTTGAGTGTGAATGGATGTGAACAATCCTTAAGGCATGGCGGAAACCGCCCCTGCTCCGGCAGCCAAAAGGGGATCCCCAGCGGTTTTGCCGAGATTTTCCAAGTGAGCCCTCAAGGGATCCGGACAGCCCCTCGACCTTTGTAACGTTCGTTGACGATCGTTGGCGGGGTTTCTATAATGGAAGGCCTGACTGCAGCGCGACCCCTCCCGAGCAACGCATGACACAATTAGCAGTGCCATCCCCTGTCGCTCCTACCTTTCCTGACCTGGTGGAGATTCAGCGGGAGAGTTTCTTGTGGTTTTTGCGAGAAGGGTTTGAAGAGGAGCTTCTCAGCTTTTCCCCCATCGTCGATTACACCGGTAAGCTGGAGCTGCACTTCCTGCCTGAATATCGCCCTGGGGATCCCTCCAAAGGGTACAAGATCAACCGCCCCCGCTACGACCCCGAGGAGGCCAAGCGGCGGGATGCCACCTATCAAGCGCAGATCCGGGTGCCCACTCGCCTGATCAACAAAGAGACCGGCGAGATCAAAGACATGGACGTCTTCATCGGCGAACTGCCCTTGATGACGGATCGGGGCACCTTCATCATCAACGGCGCCGAGCGGGTGATCGTCAACCAAATTGTGCGCAGCCCCGGCGTCTATTACAAATCGGAGCTGGACAAAAGCGGGCGTCGCACCTACAGCGCCAGCCTCATCCCCAACCGCGGTGCCTGGCTGAAGTTCGAGACCGACAAAAACGGCCTGGTGTGGGTGCGCATCGACAAAACCCGCAAGCTCTCGGCGGCAGTTCTGCTGAAAGCCTTGGGCCTGAGCGACTCCGAGATTTACGACAACCTGCGCCACCCCGAATTCTTCCAGAAAACCATGGAGAAAGAGGGGCCCTACACCGAAGAAGAAGCCCTAATGGAGCTGTACCGCAAGTTGCGGCCCGGGGAACCCCCCACCGTATCGGGTGGCCAGCAGTTGCTGGAATCCCGCTTCTTCGACCCCAAACGCTACGATTTGGGCCGGGTAGGGCGCTACAAGCTGAACAAAAAGTTAAATTTGAACGTAGCCGAAAGTGTGCGGGTGCTTACCGTCACCGACATTTTGGCCGTCATCGACTACCTGATCAATTTGGAGTACGACATCGGCCATGTGGACGACATCGACCACCTGGGCAACCGCCGCGTGCGCTCCGTGGGCGAGCTGCTGCAAAACCAGGTGCGGGTGGGCCTGAATCGCCTGGAGCGGATCATCCGAGAACGGATGACGGTCTCCGAGTCGGAAAACCTCACCCCGGCCTCTTTGGTCAACCCCAAACCCTTGGTGGCGGCCATTAAGGAGTTCTTCGGCTCCAGCCAGCTCTCCCAGTTCATGGATCAGACCAATCCCCTGGCGGAGCTGACCCACAAGCGCCGGTTATCTGCCCTGGGCCCCGGCGGCCTAAGTCGGGAACGGGCCGGCTTTGCGGTGCGGGATATCCACCCCAGCCACTACGGCCGCATCTGCCCCATCGAAACTCCAGAAGGCCCCAACGCCGGGTTGATTGGATCCCTGGCCACCCACGCCCGCGTCAACCAGTACGGCTTTATCGAAAGCCCCTATTACCGGGTCGAGAACGGCGTGGTGCGCAAAGATCTGGGCATGGTCTACCTCACTGCCGATGAAGAGGACGAGTACCGCGTAGCCCCTGGGGATGTGCCGGTGGATGCCGAGGGCCGCATCACTGCCGACTTGGTGCCGGTGCGCTACCGCCAAGAGTTCACCACCGCTCACCCCACAGAAGTCCACTACGTCCAGGTGGCACCGGTGCAGGTTATCTCTGTGGCCACCTCCTTGATCCCCTTCCTGGAGCACGACGACGCCAACCGCGCCTTGATGGGAGCCAACATGCAGCGGCAGGCGGTACCCCTGCTCAAGCCGGATCGGCCCTATGTGGGCACTGGCCTGGAAGCCCAGGCGGCACGGGACTCCGGCATGGTGGTGGTGTCGCGCACCAATGGCGTGGTGACCTACGTTTCCGCCGACGAAATCGTGGTGCGGCCAGACGACGGCGGGGATCCAATTGTCTATCGCCTGCAGAAATACCAGCGCTCCAACCAAGACACCTGCCTCAACCAGCGTCCCCTTGTCTATACGGGGGATCGGGTGGTGGCTGGCCAGGTGCTGGCGGATGGCCCGGCTACCGAAGGGGGCGAGTTGGCTTTGGGCCAAAACGTGTTGGTGGCTTATATGCCCTGGGAGGGCTACAACTACGAAGATGCCATCTTGATCAGCGAGCGGCTGGTCTACGACGATGTCTTCACCTCGGTACACATCGAGAAGCACGAGATCGAGGCCCGGCAAACCAAGCTAGGCCCTGAGGAGATCACCCGCGAGATCCCCAACGTGGGGGAAGATGCCCTGCGCGACCTGGATGAAAACGGCATTGTGCGCATTGGGGCTTGGGTGGAGGCCGGCGACATTTTGGTGGGCAAAGTCACCCCCAAAGGGGAGTCGGATCAGCCCCCAGAAGAGCGGCTATTGCGGGCCATTTTCGGGGAAAAGGCTCGGGATGTGCGGGACAACTCGCTGCGGGTGCCCAACGGCGAGCGCGGTCGGGTGGTAGATGTGCGCATCTTTACCCGCGAACAGGGGGATGAGCTGCCTCCGGGCGCCAACATGGTGGTGCGGGTCTACATCGCCCTCAAGCGCAAAATCCAGGTGGGGGACAAGATCGCGGGCCGTCACGGCAACAAGGGTATCATCTCCCGCATCTTGCCGATTGAGGACATGCCCTACCTGGCGGACGGCACACCGGTGGATGTGGTGCTCAACCCCTTGGGGGTGCCCTCTCGCATGAACGTGGGCCAAGTGTACGAGTGCCTGCTGGGCTGGGCAGCAGAGCATCTGGGAGTGCGCTTCAAGCTGATGCCCTTTGATGAGATGCACGGTTTGGAAGCCTCCCGTCTGACGGTGGAGGCCAAGCTGAGGGAAGCCCGAGAGAAGACCGGCAAGGACTGGATTTTTAACCCGGAAGGCAGGTACTGCGGCAAAATCCAGGTGTTTGATGGTCGCACCGGGGAGCCCTTCGACCAGCCCGTTACGGTGGGCCGCGCCTACATGCTGAAGCTGGTGCACTTGGTGGATGACAAGATCCATGCCCGCTCCACCGGCCCCTATTCTTTGGTGACCCAGCAACCGCTGGGGGGCAAGGCGCAGCAGGGCGGCCAGCGCTTTGGGGAAATGGAGGTGTGGGCTTTGGAGGCGTTTGGGGCAGCCTACATCCTGCAGGAGTTGCTCACCGTCAAGTCCGACGACATGGTGGGGCGCAACGAGGCTCTCAACGCCATTGTCAAGGGCAAGCCGATCCCTCGACCCGGCACGCCGGAGTCCTTCAAGGTGCTGGTACGGGAGTTGCAGTCCCTCTGCCTAGATGTGTCTGTACACAAGGTGGAGGTGGACAGCGAAGGGCAAACCCACGATGTGGAAGTGGATCTGATGGCCGATACTTCCAACCGTCACACTCCCTCTCGACCCACCTATGAATCGGTTACGGCTGAGGATCTCTCGCCATCACCCGCCTTTACCAGAGTGCTCCGCACCGCTGACGCGAATGCCAGCCGCAGCCTTGAGGAAGATGAGGACGAGGAGGAGGAAGAGGACTTTTGAGGGTTGAGAGCGCTCCCCACCCCTGACGCGAACGTGACGGGGATCCCCTTCAACCCACGAAGGAGGGTGGGGCTTCCCTCTCCTTTGGGTTCAGCAAGCAGGAGGAAAACGGCGATGGCCAAAACAGAGCAACGCTTTGACTATGTCAAAATCGGCTTGGCTTCTCCAGAGCGGATCATGGAGTGGGGCCAGCGCACCCTGCCGAATGGTCAAGTGGTGGGGGAAGTCACCAAGCCCGAGACCATCAATTACCGCACCCTCAAGCCGGAGATGGATGGTCTTTTCTGTGAGCGCATCTTTGGGCCGGCCAAAGACTGGGAATGCCACTGCGGTAAGTACAAGCGAGTACGGCATCGGGGGATCGTCTGCGAGCGCTGTGGGGTGGAGGTGACCGAGTCGCGGGTGCGCCGCCACCGCATGGGCTACATCAAGTTGGCCGCTCCGGTCACCCACGTTTGGTATTTGAAAGGGATCCCCAGCCACATTGCCACGCTGTTGGATATGCCGCTGCGGGATGTGGAGCAGGTGGTATACTTCAACGCCTACGTAGTGGTGGATCCGGGCAATGCCCAGAATCTCTCTTACAAGCAACTGTTGACGGAGGATCAATTCCTCGAGATCGAAGATCAGATGTACGAGGAGGGATCCGAACTGCAACTGCCGGAGAACTGGGCGATGATCGGGGCGGAGGCCATCGAGCGCCTGCTCAAGGATATCGACCTGGAAAAAGAGGCGGAGCAACTGCGGGAGGAGATCACCACTGCTCGCGGCCAAAAGCGGGCACGCCTGATCAAGCGGCTGCGGGTAATCGACAACTTCATTGCCACCGGATCCCGTCCGGAGTGGATGGTGTTGCGGGTGCTGCCGGTGATCCCGCCGGATTTGCGTCCCATGGTGCAGTTGGATGGGGGCCGCTTTGCCACCAGCGACCTCAACGATCTCTACCGTCGTGTGATCAACCGCAACAACCGTCTGGCCCGGCTGCAGGAGATCATGGCGCCGGAGATCATTGTGCGCAACGAAAAGCGCATGCTCCAGGAGGCGGTGGACGCGCTGATCGACAACGGTCGGCGGGGGCGCGTGGTGGCGGGGGCCAACAACCGTCCCCTCAAGTCCCTCTCCGACATCATCGAGGGCAAACAGGGGCGCTTCCGGCAAAACCTGTTGGGCAAACGGGTGGACTACTCCGGACGTTCGGTGATCGTGGTGGGGCCCAACCTGCGCATGCACCAGTGTGGCCTGCCCAAAGAGATGGCCATCGAGCTGTTCCAGCCCTTTGTCATCCACAAATTGATCAAGCGGGGCATTGTCAACAACATCAAGGCCGCCAAAAAGCTGATCCAGAGCAATGACCCACAGATTTGGGATGTGCTGGAAGAGGTGATCGACGGCCACCCCGTCTTGCTCAACCGTGCCCCCACCCTGCACCGCCTGGGGATCCAAGCTTTTGAGCCAATCCTGGTGGAGGGAAGGGCGATTCAACTTCACCCTCTGGTTTGCCCCGCCTTCAATGCTGACTTCGACGGCGACCAGATGGCTGTGCATGTGCCCCTTTCTCTGGAAGCTCAGGCGGAAGCTCGCCTGCTGATGCTGGCCACCAACAACATCCTCTCCCCGGCCACCGGCGCTCCCATCATCACCCCCAGCCAAGATATGGTGTTGGGGTGCTACTACCTGACGGCGGACAACCCCCACGCGCCAGATATTGGCGATCGTTTCTTTGCCAGCTTGGAAGATGCTCTCATCGCCTACGACCGCGGTGCCATTGGCCTGCACAGCAAGGTCTGGGTGCGCTACCACGGCCCGATGGAGTTGGGCAAGGGCGAAAAAGAGTCCGAGCCGCAAATCATCGAAGAACCGGGCGGCATTCGCCTCAAGATCACCAACTACCGCCGTATCCGCGAGGATCAAGACGGCAACGTGATCAGCCAGTACATTCGCACCACGCCGGGCCGGATCATTTTTAACAAGACCGTGCAGGATATTTTGTCTGCGTAGTTACCCTCTGCCGTAGGACGGCTCTTCTCTCCCCTTCTCTCTAGCGAGGCATCATGAGCGAAAAAGGACGATTTTCCGCTGGCCTGTCGCGGCAGGCTGCCGACGGCAACAAAGCCGACGCCCCTTTGCCCCCTGTGCCCTTTCGCAACTATCAAATTGGCAAAAAAGAGCTGCGCAACCTAATTGCTTGGTCTTTTGCCCGCTACGGCACGGCCCGCACTGCTCAGATGGCGGATGCTCTGAAGACCCTGGGCTTCAAATACGCCACCCAGGCAGCCGTCTCCATCAGCGTTGAAGACCTGCGCGTTCCCCCCAGCAAGCGGCAGTTGTTGGCACAAGCGGAAGCCGAGATCGAGGCGGCCACCGAGCGCTATACCCGTGGAGAAATCACAGAGGTGGAGCGCTACCAAAAGGTGATCGACACCTGGAACCAGATCAACGACCAGATCAAAGAGGAGATGCTCAACAACTTCCGGCAGAACGATCCCCTCAACTCCGTTTACATGATGGCCAACTCGGGGGCAAGGGGGAACGTCTCCCAGGTACGGCAGTTGGTGGGCATGCGCGGCCTGATGGCCAACCCCCAGGGGGAGATCATCGATTTGCCCATCAAAACCAATTTCCGCGAGGGCCTGACCGTTACCGAGTACATCATCTCTTCCTATGGGGCCCGCAAGGGTTTAGTGGATACGGCCCTGCGCACCGCCGACTCCGGCTACCTCACCCGCCGTTTGGTGGACGTGTCTCAGGATGTGATCGTGCGGGAATCCGACTGCGGCACCGACCAGGGCATTCTCCTGGAATACCTGATGGATGGGGACAAGGTGGTGGTGTCTTTGGAGGAGCGCTTGGTGGGCCGAGTGCTGGCGCGCGACGTGGTGCACCCAGAAACCCAGGTGGTGCTTGCCCGTCGCAACCAAGAGGTGGATCACGACCTGGCCAAGACGATTGTGGAGGCCGGCATCCGGCAGGTGATGGTGCGTTCTCCCCTCACCTGTGAGGCCAACCGCTCCGTGTGCCGGATGTGCTACGGCTGGAGCTTGGCCCATTCCCGCTTGGTGGATCTGGGGGAAGCGGTCGGGATCATCGCCGCCCAATCGATTGGGGAGCCGGGCACCCAGTTGACCATGCGCACCTTCCACACGGGAGGCGTGTTTACAGGGGAGGTGGCTCGCCAAATTCGCGCCCCCTTTGCCGGCGTCGTGCGCTTCCCGAAAAACCTGCGCACCCGCCCCTTCCGTACCCGCCACGGCGACGATGCCCTGCAGGTGGAAGTGAACAACCAAATCATCTTGGAAGGCCCAGACGGTCAACGGGAGTCCTTCGACATGACCCAGGGATCCACCCTGCTGGTGCGGGACGGAGCCCAGGTGCAGCGGGACCAGTTGATCGCGGAGGTATCCCTGGCCAAGGCCAGCCGCAAGAGCACTGAGAAAGCCCAGAAAGAGGTGGTGGCCGATCTGGCCGGAGAAATTCGCTTTGCCGATCTGCCCATCGAGGAGAAGACCGACCGCCAGGGCAACACCACCTACACCGCTCAGCGGCAGGGGTTGATCTGGGTGATGTCTGGACAGGTGTACAATCTGCCGCCGGGGGCCGAGCCGGTGGTGAAAAACGGGGATCGGGTAGAAGCGGGGGATGTGATCGCCGAGACCTTGCTGGTGACGGAGCATGGGGGCATTGTGCGGCTGCCGGAGCGCAGCGACACCAAAAGCGGGCGCGAGGTGGAGATCATCAACGCTTCCGTGGTGTTGCGGGAAGCACGGGTACGGGTGGAATCCCACCAGGGGCGGGAGCAGTTTTTGCTGGACACTTCTAGTGGGCAGACCTTCGTCCTCAAGGCCACTCCGGGCACCAAAGTAGGCAACGACGAGGTGGTGGCGGAGCTGATCGACAACCACTTCCGCAGCCAGACCGGAGGCTTGGTGAAGTTCGCCGGCATTGAGGTGGCACGACGCGGCAAGGCCAAGCAAGGCTACGAAGTCATCCAGGGCGGCACCCTGCTGTGGATCCCGGAAGAGACCCACGAGGTGAACAAAGACATCTCCCTGCTGAACGTGGACGACGGCCAGTATGTGGAAGCGGGCACCGAGGTAGTGAAAGACATCTTTTGCCAGAATGCTGGCGTTGTCGAGGTTATCCAGAAGAACGACATCCTGCGGGAGATCGTCATCAAGCCGGGATCCCTGCATCTGGTGGACAACCCCGCCGACTTGGAAGTGAAAAGTGGCACCCTGATCCAGCCCGGGCAACAGGTGCTCAGCAGCATTGTTCCCGACCAACTGGTCTACTTGGAACAGGTGGAAACTCCTGAAGGCCCAGGCTTGCTGCTGCGTCCGGTGCAGGAGTACGAGATCCCCGACCGGCCCTTGGTGCCCACTCAAGAGTCCACCAGCGAGTCCGGTCGCTCCATTCGTCTGCGGGCGGTGCAGCGGGTTCCCTTCAAAGATGGGGAGCGGGTGAAGTCGGTAGGCCCTGTAGAGCTCCTGCGCACCCAACTGGTGCTGGAAATCGATACCGACGCCCCACAACTGAAGGCCGATATCGAGCTGATCCAAGATGAGAAGGATCCAGATATTCGCCGCCTGCAACTGGTGATTCTGGAAACCCTGTTGCTGCGCCGCGACGTGGAAGCGGATCTGACGCAGGGGAGTACCCACACGCGGCTGTTGGTGAAGGAAGGAGACTCCATCGCCAGCGGAGATGTTATCGCCCGCACCGAAATCCAAGCCAAAAAGGCCGGGATCGTCCAAGGGATCCGCGAGGGAGCGGAGGTGGTACGGCGGGTGCTGGTGATTACCGACGACGATCTGGTGCAGGTGCCCCTGACAGGTTCAGCCAGCGTGGCGGTAGGGGCGCTGGTGCGGGCCGGAGATGAGCTGGCGCCTGGGATCCCTTCTCCACAGTCGGGACAGGTAATGCAGATAACGGACGGCCAAGTGGTGTTGCGGATAGCGCGGCCCTACTTGGTTTCTGCGGGTGCCATTCTGCAGGTACGAGATGGCGATCTGGTGCAGCGGGGGGATTCCCTGGCCCTCCTGGTGTTTGAGCGGGCCAAGACGGGGGACATCATCCAGGGTCTGCCGCGGATTGAGGAGCTGCTGGAGGCCCGCAAGCCCAAGGAAATGTGTGTTCTGGCCAAGCGGCCCGGCACCGTTCAACTGAGCTGGCGGGGAGAAGAGCCAGATCTCAAGGTCATCGAAGCCGATGGCACGGTTAGAGACTATCCTGTGCTGCCGGGGCAGAGCTTGATCGTGGTAGATGGACAGCCGGTGGGGGTGGGGGATCCCCTAACCGATGGCCCTGCCAACCCCCACGACCTCTTGGAGATCTACTACGAGTACCATCGCCAAACCTTGGGAGATGACCAAGCCGCACGGTTGGCTCTGCGGGAGGTGCAGCGCTTCTTTGTCAACGAAGTGCAGAACGTCTACCGCTCCCAGGGGGTGGAGATCTCCGACAAACACATTGAGATCGTGGTGCGCCAGATGACCTCCAAGGTGCGGGTGGATGATGGTGGCGACACCATCCTGTTGCCGGGGGAGCTGGTGGAGTTGCGGGAAATCCAGCAGATCAATGCCACCATGGCCATTACTGGAGGAGCGCCGGCCAAATACACGCCCGTCCTGCTGGGGATCACCAAGGCCAGCTTGAATACCGACAGCTTCATCTCAGCGGCCAGCTTCCAGGAAACCACCCGCGTGCTGACTGAGGCGGCCATTGAGGGCAAATCCGACTGGCTGCGCGGCTTGAAGGAAAACGTAATCATCGGGCGCTTGATCCCGGCAGGCACGGGCTTCACCACCTACGAGGAGATTGCCGCCGAGCCGGAGCCTGACGAAGAGGAGGAAGAGCCTGCGGTGTTGCCGGAGCTGCCGCCTCGTTTGATCTTGGAAGATGATCAATTGATCGACGATTCCACCCCTGCCTTCGACGAGCTAGAGGAGGATGACGACGAGGAGGAGGAGTAGGGCGCTGGGGATCCAGGAGTGGGCCACTTTGCAAGCTGAAATCGTCAGTTGCTGCCGCTGCCCCCGCTTGGTGGCCTGGCGAGAGTCAGTCGCCCTTCAGAAAGTGGCCCGTTTTCGCGACCAGCTCTACTGGGGCCGACCGGTGCCAGGGTTCGGGGATCCGCAGGCGCGGCTGTGGGTGATCGGGTTGGCGCCGGCAGCCCATGGGGGCAACCGCACTGGGCGCGTGTTTACCGGGGATCCCAGCGGGGACTGGCTGTTTCGCGCCCTGTACCGAGCCGGGTTTGCCAATCAGCCCACCCCTACCCACCGAGAGGATGGCCTGCAATTGCAGGATTGCTACATCTCGGCAGTGGTGCGCTGTGTGCCCCCGGAGAACCGCCCCACCGCCATAGAAGCCAAGACCTGCCTGGGCTACCTGAAGCAAGAGCTGGAGCTGCTAACCCAGGTGCGGGTGATCCTGACGTTGGGGCATTTTGCCTTCCAACACGCTCTGACGCTCTTGCCACCTCTCAGGCCCCGTCCCCGCTTTGGCCACAACTGCGTTATTCCCCTGGCAGAGGGTCGCTATTTGCTGGCGTCTTACCATCCCAGCCGGCGCAACACGGCCACACGGCTGCTGACGGAGCCGATGTTGGATGCCGTTTTCGCGCAAGCCCAGCAGTTGCTGTCTGGTAAGCCAGCCCGACCGGCTGAGGATTAGGCGGGTTGCCAAGATTCGAGGCGATAGGCACTGTCCCAAAACAGCCATTCCAACCGGGAGGCAGTGACAAAAGCTGCCCTCATCTTTTCCCGCAGCGGTTCTGTAGCCTGCTGAGCGACGGAGTCGGTGATGTCCAAAGCCTGCTGCACCACTTGGGCAAATTCTTCCCCGGCGTAGGTGTCGATCCACTGTTGGTAGGGATTGTCAGGCTGCGCGGTGCGATAGATGGCGGATCCCACCTCTCGGTAGATCCAAAAGCAGGGCAGCACAGCGGCAATGGCCACCTCATAGGGATCCACAGCCGCCGCAGCCAACAAAAAACGGGTATAGGTAAAACAAGCAGGAGCATAGGCCGTTTCGGGTTGAATGTCGTAGAGGCGAAAATAGCTTTCATGGAGGCTGCGTTCGGCCACAATGGCCCCTAGGGCAAAGTTCAAGAAACTCACCACTTGCTCAGCCCCTTCGGAACGAGCTCCGATCAAGGCCAGAGCGCGGGCAAAATCCGTGAGATAAAGAGCATCTTGCTGCAAATAAAACTGGAACCGCTGCCGCGATAGGCTGCCCGCTGCCAACTCTCGGTTGAAGGGGTGATCGAGGATTTGCTTGTAGATGGGCTGAATGGCTTGCCAAAGGTGGGCAGTAAAGGACTGGGGCATGGCGACCGTCTCTCGGCGTTTGGTCTTCAGCTAGAAATTGCAGGAGCCCCGCACTGTACCTATAAAGTCAGTGTTGGGAGGAATGCTATAATAATACTGCGGGCACCAGAAACGGTTTTTTTTAAGGCACTGGTAACGGTCGATTGGGGGTGCAGTAAACCACCCCAGAGGCTCGTGGTTGGCTTGCTAACTGCAGGGCTACTAAAAGCCCGCTCCGTACCGCCTAGCGGTTGGTGTCGGGTAGTTTACTCGATTGGTGATTGACCTGACCAGGGCCAGCACCTCTGCTGGGGCTGAGGCTTTCTTCATTTTGAATCTCAATTAGGCTTCGGGCATGAGGGGGCGGAACCCATGCTTGCGGGAAAGCTGCCCGATCAGATCCAATTTCTCAAGGGTGATCAAATTACGGCCCCAACTGAAATTGGTGTACAGCCCCTCAAACTCCAGCAGCATGGATTCAGCAAAGCAGGCAAAAAGCTGACGGGCCGGGTTGGCCACATTCAAAAACTGCATGATGTTCCATTCAATATCCAAAGAGTGCTCCACCATCCCCCCGTCAATGACGTAGAGTCCCTTTCGCTGCAAGCTGGAGGCGATGTTCTTTGGGTAGCCACCGTCGATGATGACACAGGGATCCGGCAAAACTTGGGGATCGAGGGCCATGCCTTGGCTCATGCTGGCCACCCAAACGATAAAGTCAGCGCGGGGCAGGGCCTCTTCCAGCGAAGAGATCTCCCCCTGCTTGAGCTTGGCCTGCAATTCCTCCAGACGCCGTCGCTCTCGGGCGATGAGCAACAATTTGCCCAAGTGAGTGTGGGCCACCAACCATTGACAAATGGCGCTGCCGATATCTCCGGTCGCCCCCACCACCGCAACCGTAGCGGCTGCCAAGTCCATGGCGTAGCGCTGGGCCGCCAACTGCAGTTGCTGACAGATGATGTAGGCGGTGTGGGTATTGCCGGTGGTAAAGCGTTGGATCTCCAAGTCAATGTTGCGGACTCGCCGGAGACTGTCGAGGCGAAAAGTCTCAAAAATGATGCTGCTGAATCCCCCCAAAGCCGTAATGTTCAAGCCGCGCCGCTGGGCTAGGGCCATGGCATTCAACACTTTCCGACAAGCTGCCTTCACCCGTCCCCCCGCCAACATCTCCGGCAAGAAACAGGATTCGACGTACTGCCCATAAATCTTTTGGCCGGTGATGCTGGTTACCGTGATCTCGTCCACCACCTGAGGGGGAGCCATGCACCAGAACTCCAGGTCGCTCTCCGCATATTCGGAATAACCCAGCTTGTCTGCCACCCGCTTCGCATGGGCCAGGCTGGTCAAGTGCCCGATCAGGCCGAACATAGAGATTTACCCGCTTGGATAACTAATGGATCCCGTCCGGATCCCATCAAAACATGCCCATACCCACGAGAGGTAGGGATCCCTACAGCCGGGCCGGAAACCCAATTCGCCAGCAGAGGATGGAGGTGGGTCATGCTGCCCGCAAACCCTGGGCTGAGAGGCGCATCACCTCGCGGGTGCTGAAGCCGATGTTGGCCAGCGCCTCTCCATAGGCAATCATAAAATCCTCGACGATGGCCTCGCGATCCATATAGATGGCTTCTACATCCTGGTCCACCTGCTGCAGCATCTGCCAGACCAAGGGCAGGTTCTGGGCGTTGGCCGCTTCGATCTGCCCTTTGACCTCGCCAAAATGCTCCCCTAGCCAGCGCTCTCCAAAATTGAGGTGCAGATATTCATCCTTGACCACCCCCTCGGTGATCTTGCGGGCAAACTCATCGGCGACGGGGATGTAAATGTTGTAGGCGGCAATGGCAAAGCATTCGATGATCAGCGACTGAATGACTAAGCAGGTAACTAGGTCTCCGGCTGCTGCCGCTTTTTGGAAATTGTTGCGCAAAGGGGCGAAGAAAGTGCGGGCAAACTCCCTATCCGGCTCTACCTGCAGGTTTTTGCCGCAGGATTGAAAGCCTTTCATGTGCCGCAATTCCATCTTGGCCAGCTTGTGCAGCTCCTCTGCCCCTTCCGGCAACATCTCGGCCAGCTTGAGGTAGTTGTCGTGGGCTTCTTGTTCCCCTTCGATCACAATGCCGTTGATGCGAGAGTAGGCCTGCCGGTAAACCGCGCTGCCATAGTCCAAGGTGGTGCCACCCTCATCGGCTAAAGGCTGGGGGGTATTGGGCAGGACGTTCACTGGGGCCATACTCATGCATCTCCTCTCGGTGTTGTTTGGGTGTTGTTGATTGTCTATGCTGACTCGACAATCGCCTCGATTGCGGCTAGATCGCTCTTTTAACCAGAATAGCTGTAGCTGCCGCAGAATTGGCGGGATTCCTTTTGCGGAATGATAGGGGTCTGCTAGGGTGAGGGTTCGAGTGCCGTTGTGGAGCCTGCTGTATGTCTGCTCTTGGGGATGGCCTGAACCAACTGCGCCAGTTGCTGGTGGAGCTGGAGGAACGATCCCTCGATCAGCCGATTGGCAGTGCCGAGGAGGTGTTGCAGGCCATTGAGCTAGCCACGGCTTTTGAGCTGTTTGAGGCGGAGAGCAGCGGTTTGCTGCTGCAGATTGTGGCCAATCTCTGGGATCGGGTACGGCAGCAGGATTTGTCTCCAGGGGAGATTCAGACGGTATCGGAGAAGTTGCGGGCGGTGGGCTATACCGATGCCGAAATTCAGGAGATCCTGGACTTGGAGCCGGAGGACTAGCCCCATTTCCCCCTCTAGGCTTGAACCATGCCCAGCTCCACCGGTGTAACACCCGCTTCCATCTGAGTGGTGGCGTCGTAGCAAGCCCCTCGCAGGTTGGCCAGCTTGAGTTTGCACTGGGCAAGAAGGGCTCCTCTCAAGTTGGCCCCGGTGAGATTGGCCCCTGCCAGGTCCGCTTGGCTGAGATCGGCTTCGCTCAAGTCCGCTTCGGCCAGGTTGGCCCCACGCAAGTTGGCTCCTTGCAATCGGGATCCCTGCAGCTTGGCTTTCTCTAGGTTGGCCAGCCGCAGGTTGGATCCCTGAAGATCCGCTTGGCTGAGGTCGGCGCCGCTCAGGTAGGCCCGCTCCAGGTTGGCAGAGGCCAGCTTTGCCTGGCGGAGAATGGATCCCCCCAAGTCGATCCCGGCCAAGTCGGCCCCGGCCAGATCAGCTCCGGCCAGTTGGCTGTTGCTGAAGTCCCGCTCACCGCTGCCGTAGCGTTGCAACAGGTCTGCTCCAGTTTCCACCATCGCTGTTTTCCACACCGGACGAATGGATCCTACCTAGGAATAGAAGGGCCGCCAAGAGCACGCTAGGATAGGCGCAAGCCGTTTTCCGGGATCCCCCCTTATGAGCTTGCCCCGTGTGCCCCGAACTCGACCTCGCCCCAAGCTGCGCTCGATCCCTCGCCGCCAAACCGAATCCGCCCTCTATGCCGAAATGCAGCAGCTCACTGTCGAAAAGCAGCGGCTCAACCAAGAGCTAGAGTTTATTCGAGAGCGGCAAGGGCAAATCCACGCGCGACTTCAGGAAATCGAGCAGGCCATGCAACACCTTCAGCAGGAGGCAAAAGCCTTTCGGGATCCCGCTCCTGCCTCTGAACCCGCCCAGCTCAGATCCCGCCCTTCCCGCTTCCCGCCCATGACCTTCGAGTATTGAGGGATCCTATAAATCTCAAAGAAGACCCAAGATTCAAAGCAGACCTAAGCAACAAGTCAGGGGATTCTGTAGCCAACTTAACTATTTGCTGCTTATCTCAACCCGACTCCAGAATCTGGGCCAGCGAACAGCTGTTCTCAAGCTGGCTGCACAGTTACCTGAACTTCAGCTAGAAATCGCAGGAGCCCCGCACTGTACCCGTAGGGTCAGTGCCGGGAGGAATGCGGAAGTTATGATAAAACCATGACCCAAGTCCTGACCGTCTCCTGCAAGCTCAAGGTAGCCCAGTCGCAAGCCGCCAAATTGGACGCGACTTTGGAGGCTTTTGGCCAAGCCTTGAATTGGGTCAACCAGAACACGCCGGAGAAAGTCGCCAACGCCGTTAAGCTCCAGTCTCTGTGCTACCGCGAAATCCGTGCCCGGTTCGGCTTATCCAGTAACTTGGCAAGGACTACGTCCCGCTTACGCGACCAGCAGGTCTGCAGACGGCTGGCCGGTGCCCGTAAAGTTGCCCAACAGAAAAACCGTCCGGTCAAAGCGTTCAAGAGAGGCTTTGCGACCTACGATGCCCGTGTCTTTTCGTTTCGCGAGAAAGACTGGACGGTGTCGCTGACCACGGTGGAGGGTCGGGAGCGCTTTGAGCTGGCGATTGGCCGCTACCAGAGAGAACGGCTGGCGGGCTCCAATCCCAAATCTGCCACTCTGGTCAAGCGTAAAGACGGCTCCTACTCCATTCAAATCTGTGTGGAAGCGGAGCCATCCCCACCGCAACGCACGGGTAGAGTGCTGGGGGTGGACTTGGGGAGGACGGATATTGCCCATACGTCAGAGGGTGATAACTGGAATGGACAGCAGTTGAACCGAATCCGCGACCACTACTCCAAGCTGAGGGCGGCACTCCAACGCAAAGCCAGTAAGGGCACACGCAGTTCGCGGCGCAGATGCAGAGAACTGTTGCAACGGCTGTCTGGCAAGGAGAGACGCTTTCAGTCGCGTCAGCGTTGCGTAGCAAAAACGTGGGTCAATCATCGCATCTCCAAAGCTGTTGTCTCTAGGGCAAAGGCGACAAACAGCGCTATTGCTCTGGAAGACTTGACAGGGATCCGGGAAAGGGTCAATCAACAGCCACGCAGCAAAGCTGAGCGCCGCAGAACCAATAACTGGGCGTTCTACCAGCTTAGGATGTTCGTGGTCTACAAGGCTGCCATTGCCGGAGTACCTGTGGTGCTGGTTCCGCCTGCCTACACGTCGCAGACCTGCCACCGGTGTTTGCACATCCATCCCGATCCTACGCAATCCTATCGCAGTGGAAAGAAGTTTAAGTGTGGGCACTGTGGATGGGAAGGAGATGCGGATTTGAATGGTGCGAATGTGATTGCGCTTTTGGGGGCTGCTGTAAACCAGCCTAGAGGTTCGTGGTTGGCTTGCCAACTGCAGGGCTACCGAAAGCCCGCCCTGTACTGCGAAGCAGTCAGGGTCGGGTAGTTTACGCAAACACCACCGTTTTGTTGTGGTACACCAGCACCCGATTCTCCAGGTGATACCGCACTGCCCGTGCCAGGACTAGGCGCTCCATGTCGCGGCCTTTGCGGACGAGGTCGGCAACGGTATCGCGGTGACTGACCCGCACCACGTCTTGCTCGATGATCGGCCCTTCGTCCAGATCTTCGGTGGCATAGTGGGCAGTCGCGCCGATGATCTTCACCCCCCGTTGATGGGCGCGGTGGTAGGGGTTGGCTCCGGCAAAGGCGGGCAGGGTGGAATGGTGAATGTTGATGACCGGCGGGGCTTGGCGGAGCAGCGACCCACTCAAGACCTGCATGTACTTGGCCAACACCACCAGGTCAATTCGATATTCCTGCAGGAGAGCGAGCTGACGGGCTTCGGCTGCGGCTTTGCCCTCTGGAGAAACGGGGATGTGGTAGTAATCGATACCGAAGGAGCGGGCCACCGATTCCAGGTCGGGGTGATTGCTGATGATCAAGGGGATCTCGGCGGGCAGTTCTCCCGCCCTTTGCCGCCAGATCAGATCCAAAAGGCAGTGGCTTTGCTTGCTGGCCCACAACGCAATGCGACGGCGAGTGTCGGAAAAATGCAGTTCCCAGTTGGCTTGGATCCCACGGGCAATACCCGAAAAGGCGGGGACAATTTCCCCTCGCTCCAGTTGGAAGCCCTCCAAGTCCCACTCGATGCGGCTCAAGAACAGTCCTGCCTCGGGATCCGTATGGTGATCGGCGTGAATGATGTTGCCGCCGTAGCTGTAGATGAAGCTGGAGAGCTTGGCTACCAGCCCTTTTTGATCAGGGCAAGATACCAACAGGGTGGCACTGGGCATCGGTAGACAACAGCCTCAACTTTGTGGGGACTGGCTCTCCCCAAGAGCAATCCATTCTCAATCTACCCGGTTGATCTCTTCCAATAGCCAGGGATCCACCGGCTGGCCATCCCAACGCTTCAAGTCGATGCGAATCCACATCGCCGCAGAAGAGCCGGCAGGGGGCAGTTCCTGGTGAAACGAGATCTCATAGTCAGACGGGTTTTGGCCATGCTGCCGCAGCCAGGTCTCCACCTTAGCAGGAGCAAAGTAGGACTGCCCTTGCTCGAACAAGCGCGTAATTTCCATGCCGAAGCAAAGGGGGTTGAAGCGGGCCATAGGTTAGGCAGCGTCTGCTGTTTGAGCGTCGTCGGCTGCGGATGGGGGGGGAGCCATCTCTGAGGTGGGTGTATCGGCTGTGGCGACCGACTCGGCTTTGGGCTCAGCCGCGGCTGCTGTTCGGGAAGCCTTGGGAGGGGCGGCAGCCGTTGTCCCGCGGGTGGCTTTCTCCAGCTCTTGGGCCTCTTTGTTCAGTTGCGCCTCGAACTCTCTGGAAGCATCCTGCAGGCTGCGCAGGGTTTTGGCCAGCGTGCGACCAATCTCCGGCAGTTTGCGGGGCCCAAAAACCAAGAGAGCCACCGCAAAGATGACCAACATTTCCGGCAGTCCAACACCCAAAAAATTCATGAGCCTCGGCAGAGTACGGTTTGGTTGGGATCCCTTCGCCTCCCTAGAGTGACATTTTCTCGCCGCGGACTGCAAGTAACTGCCGGCTCTCCTCATCTATCCGATGGCTCTGGTGTTTTGCTCTCAGCTCATCCAGGCCAACCTCTCCCTGGCCGGCCAAGTCAAAATGGTAGAATTGCATCGTTAATCAATCAATGTCCTTCATCGGCCTAGGCTTGCCCATGCTCCAAACCCTACAAAAGCTCCTCGGGGATCCTAACGATCGGAAGATCCGGCAGTACCGTCCTGTCGTCAAGCTGATCAACTCGCTGGAGATCGAGATCGCCTCTCTTTCGGATGCGGAGCTCAAGGCCAAGACCACGGAGTTTCGCCAGCGCTTAGACAGAGGAGAATCTCTGGATGATCTCTTGCCGGAGGCATTTGCCGTGGTGCGGGAGGCCGCCAAGCGGGTCTTGAACTTGCGCCATTACGACGTACAGCTCATCGGCGGCATGGTGCTGCACGAAGGCCAGATTGCCGAAATGAAAACCGGCGAGGGGAAAACCCTGGTCGCCACCCTGCCTGCCTACTTGAACGGCCTGACTGGGAAGGGGGTTCACATCGTTACCGTCAACGGCTACTTGGCGCGGCGCGACTCGGAGTGGATGGGGCAGGTGCACCGTTTCTTGGGCCTGACGGTCGGTCTGGTGCAAGAGGGCATGTCACCCGAAGAAAAGCGCCGCAGCTACAACTGCGACATTACCTACTGCACCAACAGCGAGCTGGGCTTCGACTACCTGCGGGACAACATGGCCACCGATATCAAAGAGGTGATGCAACGGCCCTTTAACTACTGCATCATCGACGAGGTGGACTCAATCCTTATCGACGAGGCCCGCACTCCCCTGATCATCTCCGGTCAGGTGGCTCGCCCCTCCGAAAAATACCTGCGGGCAGCCCAGGTGGCGCGGGAGCTGATCCGAGATGAACACTATGAGGTGGATGAAAAAGCCCGCAACGTCATTCTTACCGACGAGGGGTTTGAAGCCGCCGAGCGGTTGCTGGGAGTCTCTGACCTGTTTGATCCCAAGGATCCCTGGGCGCACTTTGTCTTTAACGCGGTGAAGGCCAAAGAGCTCTTCATCAAGGATGTCCACTACATCGTCCGCAATCAAGAGGTGGTGATCGTGGACGAGTTCACCGGGCGGGTGCTCCCCGGTCGTCGCTGGTCCGATGGGCTGCACCAGGCGGTGGAGGCCAAAGAGGGGGTGCCGATTCAAAGCGAGAGCCAAACCCTGGCCACCATCACCTACCAAAACCTTTTTCTGCTCTATCCCAAGCTTTCCGGCATGACGGGCACGGCTCGCACTGAGGAGGCCGAGTTCGGCAAAACCTACAACCTGGAAGTTACGGTGATCCCCACCAACCGACCCATCCGCCGCAAAGATGCCCCCGACTTGGTGTACAAGACCGAAAGGGGCAAGTGGCAAGCGGTTGCCGAGGAAATTGCCCACATGCACGCCCAGGGGCGCCCCGTCCTTGTGGGCACCACCAGCGTGGAAAAATCCGAACGCCTCTCGGCCATGCTCAAGGAAATGGGGATCCCCCATAACCTCCTCAACGCCAAGCCAGAAAACGTGGAGCGGGAGGCGGAGATCATTGCCCAGGCGGGGCGAAAAGGCGCTGTAACCATTGCTACCAACATGGCCGGTCGAGGCACGGACATCATCTTGGGAGGCAATGCGGAGTACATGGCCCGCCTCAAGCTGCGGGAACGGCTGATGCCCAAGCTGGCTCAATTGGACGCCGACAACCCCTTGGGATCCGTTCAGATGGTGGGACGGGGGGGTGGCCAGGGATTTGGTGGGACAGCACCCAAGCCGAAAAAATCCTGGACGGTGGTCTCCCCCAATTTTTACCCCTGTGAGCTGTCGGCCCGCACCAGCCAAGCCTTGGACGAAGTGGTGGCGGCAGCGGTGACCAAGTATGGGCTGAACCGTCTGCCAGAGCTGGTGGTGGAGGATCTCATCGCAGTAGCTTCCGAGAAAGCGCCGGTGCAGGATCCGCTAATTTTGCAACTGCGGGAGGTTTACAACAGCATCAAAGCCGAGTACGAAAAAATTACCGAGGCCGAGCACGAAGAGGTGGTGAGGCTGGGGGGCCTGCACGTGATCGGTACGGAGCGCCATGAATCCCGCCGTATCGACAACCAGCTGCGGGGCCGCGCCGGGCGACAAGGGGATCCCGGCTCCTCGCGGTTTTTCCTCAGCTTGGAAGACAACCTGCTCAAGATTTTCGGTGGCGAGCGGGTAGCCAAGCTCATGGACATGTTCCGGGTGGAGGAGGATATGCCCATCGAGCACCCGCTGCTCAGCAGCAGCCTGGAGAATGCGCAGAGAAAAGTGGAAGTGTACTACTTCGACATGCGCAAGCAGGTGTTCGAGTATGACGAGGTGATGAACAACCAGCGGCGGGCCATCTACTCAGAGCGGCGGCGCATCTTGGAGGGGGAAAACCTCAAGACCAAGATCCTTGACTATGTGCGCAAAACCGTTGGCGAGATCGTGCGGGCTCATGTCAACCCGGAGCTGCCCCCGGAAGAGTGGGAAATTGACAAGCTGACTGCCAAGATGCAGGAGTTTGTGCCGCTCTTGAAGCAAAACCTCAAGGTTGAGGATCTGCAGGATCTCTCCTACGAGCAGATCTTGGACTACCTGATCAAGCAGGCAGAACTGGCCTATGAGGCCAAAGAGGCTTTTCTGGATACCTTTGAGCCCGGTTTGATGCGCAAGGCAGAGCGCTTTTTCCTGTTGCAACAGGTGGACACCCTCTGGCGGGAACACCTGCAGCAGATGGAGGCGCTGCGGGAAGCTGTGGGCCTGCGAGGCTACGGTCAGAAGGATCCCCTGATCGAGTACAAGAACGAGGGCTACGAGCTGTTCCTGGAGATGATGGACAACATCCGCCGCAACACGGTGTACAACCTATTCATCTTTACTCCCCAGATTGTGCAAGTGCCCCAGGCGGCGCGACCGGCTCCGGCACCCACTGCGGCTGCCAGCCCTGATCCCAGCTCTGCTTCAGGGGTGATGGAAGCCGATTTCACGGAAGAATAATTGGCGTAGAGAGAAGTCAGCGGGGGAGCATGACTCTAGTCAATGATAAGCTCAACTATACTGAAAATAATGTATAATATGTTCAGTACGGATTACTACCAGTTGATCTTTCTGTTTACTTTCGAGTCTGCCAACATGGTAGCCAAAGCAAAGCAGAAAATTGGTAGTAAGACGACACGGAAACTGCGCTTTGGGTATTCTACTCAAAGCTTTGCGGGATACCGCCATTCTGTTTGGACTCCGTCCCGCTAACGCGAATGGAAACAAACAGAATGCTATCGCTGCATAGTTGAACAGTGATGTTCAGCAGTGTTCAGCGTAAATGTATCAGGAGGATCTGTCGTAATGCCTCTTTCAGTTGTGGGTACTGGAAGGTAAAGCCCATCTGCAAAGCCGCTTGCGGGATCACTTTCTGCCCCGTCAAAACCACTTGAGCTGCCTCGCCCAACAGCAGTTCCAACGCCAGCTCCGGCACAGGCAACCAAGAGGGGCGACCCAGGACCTGGCCTAAGGTTCGGCAAAACTCTTCCATCTGCACCGGGTTGGGAGCGGTGGCGTTGAACACTCCGGATCCCTGCTCCAGCAGGAAGCAGACCAAGCTCACCCAATCCTCGCGGTGGATCCAAGACAGCCATTGTTTGCCGGAGCCGATCGTTCCGCCGATAAAAAATTGGAAGGGAGCCAACATCTGCCCCAGCGCTCCTCCATCCGGCCCCAACACAATCCCTGTGCGCACGATGGCCAAACGGATCCCCAATTCCTCAACCGACCGGGCGGCAGCTTCCCAAGCTTGACAGACTTCTGCCAGAAAATCTTGGGCCGGGGGATCCGTCTCCGTCAGGGGATCCCCTTCTGGATGGGATCCGTAGTAACCCACCGCCGAGCTGCTGATCATCACCTGGGGCTTTTGGTTGAGGGAGGCGAGGGCTTGGACAAGGGCCTGGGTGGTTTCCACACGGCTACGACGGATTTCTTTTTTCTTGGCCTCTGTCCAGCGAGAAGATGCCAAAGGCTCTCCGGCCAAGTTGACTATCCCCTCGTACCCTTCCAAGGCGGTTGCCCAGGTTTGTGGTCGATAGGGATCGTAGGGCAGCAGCTTGAGGTTGGGGGATTCCCCCAAAATGCGGCGGGCTTGCTCCGGGCGGCGGGTCAAGACCAAAACCTGATCCCCTTGCTCCAGCAAACGGGCCACCAAGCGACGCCCGATAAAACCACTTCCACCCGTGATGACAATGCGCATGATGTGGATCCGACTTGCATCTGCACAAGCCCTGTGCCGCCCTTGTCCTTTGAACGGTGCAGAGCCTTTCCGCTATTCGAACCTCTAGCCTAGCGCGTTTCCTGCCCCGCGTTGGCCATTGCCTGGGATCCCGCCATCCGTTTGCTGAGCTTGGCGAAGTGGCAGAGCCCAAGAAAGCCCAAGAATAAAAATGTTTTGCGGCAAAGCGTAAACTACCCGACTCCGACCGCTAAGCGGTACGGAGCGGGCTTTCAGCAGCCCTGAGCCTGCTTTGCTCTACCAGAGAACAAAACAGGCCCGAACCTCTAGGCTGGTTTACGACAGCCCCCAAAAGCGCAATCACATTCGCACCATTAAAGTCCGCATCCCCTTCCCATCCACAGTGTCCACACTTGAACGACTTACCACTGCGGTAGGATTGCGCAGGGTCAGGATGGATGTGCAGGCACTTGTGGCAGGTCTGGCTGGTGTAGGCGGGCGGCACCAGCACCACAGTCACCCCCGCAACTCTCGCCTTGTATTCCAGAAACTGCCTCAGTTGGTAGAACGCCCAACTGTTGGCCCGCCTACGCTCTGTCTTGCTGCGTGGCTGTTGATTGACCCTTTCCCGGATCCCCGTCAGGTCTTCCAGAGCGATAGCGCTGTTGGTAGCTTTTGCCCTAGAGACAATAGCTTTGGAGATGCGATGATTGACCCACGTTTTTGCTACGCAACGCTGACGCGACTGAAAGCGTCTCTCCTTGCCAGACAGCCGTTGCAGCAGTTGACGGCATCTGCGCCGCGAACTGCGTGTGCCCTTACTGGCTTTGCGTTGGAGTGCCGCCCTCAATCGGGGGTAGTGGTCTCGAACTCGGCTCAACTGCTGTCCATTCCAGTTGTCCCCTTCTGAGGTATGAGCGATATCCGTCCTTCCAAAGTCCACCCCGATCACCTTGTCGGCATCTTGTTGCTTGGGTGGCTTCTCCTCTACGCAAATCTGGATGTAATAGGAGCCGTCCTCCCGCTTGACCAGGGTGGCGGCTTTGGGGTTGGAACCAGCCAGTATTCCACGCTGGTAGTTGCCAATGGCCAGTCCAAAGCGCTCTCGCCCTTCCACCGTGGTCAGCGACACCGTCCAGTCTTTCTCGCGGAACGAGAAGATACGTGCGTCGTAGGTAACGAACCTACGCTTGAACTCTTTAACTGGACGGTTGTGCTGTCTCGCCACTTTGCGAGCGCCTGCCACCCGTCTGCAGGCCTGCTGGGCCAAGTTGCTAGACAAGCCGAATCGGGCGCGAATCTCGTAGTAGCAAAGGGATTGCAGTTTGACCGCGTTGACGATCTTCTCCGGCGTGTTCTGGTTGACCCAGTTCAGTGCCTGCACAAAGGCATCCATCGTCGCGTCCAATTTAGCGGCTTGCGACTGGGACACCTTGAGCTTGCAGGAGATGGTCAGGACTTGGCTCATAGGTTCATTGTACTTCATCAAAGCGCATTCCTCCCGACACTGACCCTACGGGTACAGTGCGGGGCTCCTGCGCTAGTAAGCTGACACACCTGGAAAAATCGGCTTCAATAGGCCCTAGCTGCGCTTCTTGGCAGCAGAGGTGGTTCATCGTCCCCCTATTTTCTTCCCTTCACCCGTGACACCCAAGTCTTCTTCCCGTACCCCGGCTCGCCACGTGTCTATGCGTGCAGAGCAGGTTGCTGGGCCTCGGCTGGACATCTCTGTTGCTCCACGAGTGCATCGCTCCCAAGGGCAGGGATCCCTGGTTCGGGCAGGGTTTCCCTCCTCTCTCCCAATTTCCGGTCGGCGGACGATCCCTGTCCAGCGCTCCCGCCGGCGCGGACGGCAAGAACCTGGCCACGAGCCTCAAGTCTGGGAGATGGCCTGTCACATCGGGGTGAATGTCTTGTTTACGGCGGCTGCCCTCAGTGGTTTGTATCGCCTCTTGCCGGTGCAGTTGGCTCAGCACCACCGGCTCCAGGTTCTGGAGCGGCATATCGAGGTCTTGTCCACTCGGATTTCTCGGCTGCAGGAGGGGGTGGATCGAGGTATGGATCCCTTGCAGCAGGAGGCCCTGATCAAGGAACGGCTGAATCGGGTGCCACGCAATCAAATTCAGGTGCGTTTGGTGGATCCCAGTACCTGGGTGGCGGACGACGAGAAGAACACCCACCCTTCCTGGATCGGGCAGTCCACCCAGCCGTCTGCCAGGCCGTAGGCTGCCTCTGCCTAGGCTTGTTTGAGAAGCAAGGCCACCTCTTTGGCAAAGTAGGTGAGGATGATATCGGCGCCAGCCCGCTTCATGGCCAGCAGGGATTCCAACATCACTTTTTTGCCGTCGATCCAGCCCTTTTGTTCGGCGGCTTTGATCATGGCGTACTCGCCGCTGACGTTGTAAGCGGCCACGGGCAGATCCGTTGATTCCTTGACTCGGTAGATGATGTCCAGGTAGGCCAGGGCCGGCTTCACCATCACCATGTCCGCCCCCTCGGCTTCGTCCAGCTCCACTTCCTTGATGGCTTCCCGAGCATTGGCGGGATCCATTTGATAGCTTTTCTTGTCTCCCGATTTGGGCGCGGATCCCAGGGCATCGCGGAAGGGGCCGTAGAAGGCAGAGGCATATTTGGCGGAGTAGGCCAGGATCGCCACATCGGTGTAGCCTTGGTCATCCAGGGCCTCCCGAATGGCACCGACACGACCGTCCATCATGTCCGAGGGGGCCACAATATCCGTTCCCGCCTCTGCTTGGGAGAGGGCTTGCTTGACCAAAACTTCCACCGTCTCGTCGTTGAGGATCACCCCATCCCGCACGATGCCATCGTGGCCATCGCTGTTGTAGGGATCCAAGGCCACATCGGTTACCACCAAAATCTCGGGAATTTCCTGTTTAATCCGCCGCACCGCCCGCTGGATCAAGCCCTCTGGGTTGAAGCACTCCTGCCCGGTGGGATCCTTTTTCTCTTCCGGCACCACCGGGAACAGGGCCACCGCCGGGATCCCCAATTGAGCGGCTTCCTCCACCTCTTTCAGCAGCAGGTCTAGGGTGTAGCGGTAGCAGCCGGGCATCGACTCCACTTCCTGCCGCTGGTTCTCCCCCTCCATGACAAACAGGGGATAGATCAGATCCTGCACCCGCAGGTGGGTTTCCTGAACCATCTGGCGGAAGGCTTCTGTGCGCCGCAGCCGACGGGGACGGTAGATCAGGTCTTGGCTCATGGGAGCAGCAGGAAAGAGGGCGTTTCTATTTTGCCATGAGGTCGGTAGGGGCTGAGCTGGTTGTTGGGCGAGGGGCGACATCCGGGGCAGAGGGGAAATGCCGGGCCAGCCAGCGGTGGAGGGTCTCTTTTACCGCTTCCGCTTGGCAGTCGTGCAAAAGATCGTGGCGCGACCGGGGAAAATCGTGGATCTCTCCCTGGGGCAGCCGACGGGCAAAATCCACAGCTCCGGCAGGATTGACGACGATATCGGCAGAGGTGTAAAGCAGCAAAACCGGCAGGCGGAGCCGATGGGCTTGGTCGAGGCAGCGCTGTCCACTGCGCACCAGTTCGGCTGTGAATCTGGCCCGCGTTACACCACACATGTGGGGATCCGCCGCAAAGGCGGCTTGCTGCTCGGGTAGGGAAGTCACCCGCGCTGGCTCGTAGAGGCCGGTCAAGGCCAACTGGGGAATAACCCTGTCCAAAACTTGCAGAAGGGCGTGGGTCAAAGGGGTGAAATAGTGGTCGATGCGAAAAGCCGGAGAGATGAGAACCAGGCCCTGCACCTGGCCGGGATGGGCAAGGGCATATTCCGTAACCCAGTTGGCCCCCGCGCTATACCCACACCAGATCTGCGGGATCCCTTTCTGCGGCCAAATCTGCTGCGTGATCCTCTCCAGATCGGCTTGATATTGGCTGAAACGGTCGATCCAGCAGCGGATCCCGCCGGAGCGACCAAATCCCCGCATGTCGGGAGCCAAAACCTCCCACCCTTGAGCAGCCAACTCGCCGGCCAAAGGGCAAAACCCGCCGCCGTGATCCCCTTTACCGTGCAAAAGCAACACCCGTCCGCAAGGGGATCCCTGGGGCCAGTGGTGCAGAAAAGCTGGGATCCCATCGGAAAGCGGCAACTCCTGAGGCCGATAGATCCCCGACGCAGTTTGCGGCTGAGTTTCCGACCGCCCATCCAGAGCCTCTAAGTCACCTAACCGATCAAAAGGCATGGGCAAATCCAACACACGTCCGGCAAGACCCGGCAAAGCCACAAATCCTATCTTCCTATGTCCCAGTCGCCCGCGAGCGCTGCCGCCGCTGAGGAGCGGCAATCTTTGTTTCCAGTCCAAAATATTTCTTAACAATCTCTGCTCTTGCCGGGGATCCCTAACAGGCCAAGCTTTGCAGCTTTTCCTGAGGGCGTGATGAAAGGAGCTCTCAGGGCGAACTGGGGCCATTTGCGGGAAAAAGGGCCGCTGAGAGGTATGATGTTGTGAAGAAGTTTTGCGGGGTCTCAGGTTGAACGGGATCCCCTCTCTGGGGTGGTTCACCCTTGCTTTACCATTGCCTTAGCGCCTCATCGGTTCATTCAGTCGGAAACGGGTTGCTGAAACTATGCTGTTACTGAAAATCTCTGTTTACGCGGTTGTCATCTTTTTTGTGGGGCTTTTTGTGTTTGGTTTTTTGAGCAACGATCCCTCCCGCAACCCCAACCGTCGAGACCTGGAGTAGGGGATCCCGCCTTGGGCAGCTTGCGAACCCAAGTGATAACCGGCTCATAGCTTGAGGGGGCATGCCTCCGGCCCTATTTTTGTGGAACTCTGCCGGTCGCACCGGCGGCGCGGAACGCTAGCCCTGGGGAAATTGACGCCTGTGGAGATCCCTCCGGCGGTGCGGCGACGCAAGCTGCTGCTGGTTAGGGGTTGTGGAAGCAGGAAGAAAGCCGCAGCGGTGAGCAAGATTCAGTCCTTGTTCGGACTTCGGCCCGCTGGTGGGCATTCCCCTCTGGAGTGAATGGCCTCGCCTCAAAGCTGGCAACTCGGCTGGCTCACTGGAAGGCGGTAATCAGCAATGTCTGGGATCCGGAGCGATTCTGTTGGTCAAACGCGGTGATCCGGAACTGCCAAACGCCGATGGGATCCCCGAGGGCAACGCGGAAGTCGGTGATGAAGCTACAAAAGGTGGCCCCGGGATTGCAGCCGGCCTGCTGCGGGCTGAAGAATTCCCTCTGCACACGCACGCCGCTGGGGTTGAAAGTTTCCAGCTCGAGGAACTGCGTTGGACGAGCACCACCCGGCACACTCACCTGCACCGTAAAAGCCGGCGTGGAGGTGCCCACCCGCACCGAGGTGGGCGCATTGATAAACGAAACCGTTGGGCCTTGGGGTGGGGGCAGGATCGAACCCCCTGAGCTGCCGCCATCTCCACAGGCAGCCAGCCCAGTGGCCAAAAGGCCAGTGGCCAAAAGGGTGAGAGCAGTCCGTTGCATCCCGCAGTTCCTCACGCAAACCCATCCATCCTGGCAAGACTTGACCAGAATCTGTACCACCGCTTGAGCGGCACAGCTCTAAGTTACTTTTCTAAGTTACTTTCTGCCTCTGCAGCTTGAGAAAAGATGCGCCACGACCTAAATCTGCATGGGCCTTTGCGCAGAGTTGATTCCCTTGCTTCAGAGCAGCAGCAAGCGCCGCAACAGCAACGCTATCACCGCAACAAAGCTGGCCACGATGATCTGTCCCGGCAGAGTATAGCCGGAGTAAAGCCCTATCAACCTCAGCAACTCCCCATTCCAGGGTTGTGTGGCCAAAAGGTAGAGAATCCCGGTCAGGTGAACCAAGGCCAAAGCCACCAAGCTGCCGGATCCCAACTCTTGGAGGCCCACCGGGGAGTCAGGGATCCCTCCTGCCAACCGCTTCCCATCGACAGCACGTTGGCGGGCCAGAGGAGAAGGGGGTGGATAGGGATCCCGTTGCCGAAAGGCGATCGTCCCGCAGGCCCAAGCTCCCGGCAAAAACCCCAGCAAGTAGCCAAAGGCGGGCTGGTACAGGTACTGCCATCCTCCCCCTTGGGCAAACACCTGTAGCCCTGCCAGCCCCAGCCCCAGATAGACGATCTGGGCGCACACCGCTGCCACCGGCCCCGCCAAACAAGCCGTCAGCAACACGCCCCCGATTTGCAGCGAGAAGCTGTATCCCCCCAACCCAGGCAGCTCCGGCGGAAAACTCAAATGGGTCAGGGTGCCCAAAATGGTCAGGATTACCCCAATCGCCGTCCAGAGCCATTCCAGAGGAGTTAAGAGCAGGCCAGACCGCATAACCGGGGGGAAACCCTTACTCTATGCTAAGAGGGGAGACGCGCAAATAGGGTGGGCAAAAGGTGGTCAAGGCAGAGTGGATTGAACTGGCCCAGGCCCTGGCCGATGCTGCCGGAGCGGTGATTCGCCCCCTGTTTCGCGGAGAACTGCAAGCCGAATACAAAGAGGCCCGCTCCCCAATTGTGACGGTGGCCGACCGGGAGGCAGAGCGAGCTATGCGGGCTTTGCTCATGGCCCAAGTGCCAGAACACAACATCCTTGGCGAAGAGTTTGGTTTTCACCAGACGGGATCCCTCTATACTTGGGTTCTGGATCCCTTGGATGGCACCATCGCCTTTTCCACCGGCAAGCCCACCTTTGCCACTTTGATTGCCCTCTTGGAAGAAGACCGCCCCATTTTGGGCATCATCGATCAACCGGTGTTGCGCGAACGCTGGCTGGGGGTGCGGGGACAACCCACCCAATGGATGACCCCCTCTCACCGACAGGCTGCTCAAACCAAGGCCAATACCGACCTCAGCCGCGCCTACTTGAGCTGTACCACCCCTGATTTGTTCACCCAACCCGACCAACAACGGTGCTTCCAACGGCTCAGCCAGGCGGTTCACATCACCTCCTATGGCGGCGATGGCTACCAGTACGGCCTGTTGGCCAGCGGCTGTGTGGATCTGGTGATGGAGTGTGGCCTTGCCCTCTACGACTTTGCTGCCCTTGTGCCGGTGATTGAGGGATCCGGTGGCGTGATTACCGATTGGCAAGGGGATCCCTTAACCCGCACCTCCACGGGAGAAGTGTTGGCGGCAGCCAACCCCAGCTTGCATCGACAGGCCCTGGCCGCGATTCAAAAAAGCGGGATCTACCCAGCGAAATAAGCAGGCTCATTGCCAGGTTTCCACTTGATGTTGCAGCCCAGGCTGGGCTTTTGGTCGGGATCGATGGGCTTGCCGGCCAGAAGGTTATCCAGCGCCGCCCGCAAATCCTTGCCCGTCACCGGCACATCCGTCAGGCTGGGACGACTGTCGTCCAGTTGACCACGATAGACCAACTTGCGATCCGCGTCGAACAAGAAAAAGTCGGGGGTGCAGGCGGCGGTGAAGGCTTTGGCCACCTCTTGGGTTTCGTCGTAGCAGAAGGGGAAGGTAAAGCCCAAGGTCTCGGCCATCTTCTTCAAGTTCTCTGGGCTGTCATCCGGGTATTTCTCCACATCGTTGGCGCTGATGGCTACAATGCCGACGCCGCGATCCTTGTAATCTCTGCCAAGGCGGGCCAGCTCCTCTTGCACGTGCTTCACATAGGGACAGTGCTGGCAGATGAACATCACCAGCAGGGCCGGCTTGTCGGCAAAGGTGGAGAGGGAGATGGTTTGGCCGCTCACCACATCCGGCAGGCTGAAGTCAGGGGCTGGGGTGCCCAAAGGCAGCATGGTTGAGGGGGTACGGGCCATAACAAACCTCCGGCGTAAGGTTTCCTCAATCATTGTGGATCATCCTGCCCCCCCAGGAGCCGTCGCAAGGGGAGCTCGCCGGCAAACGGGAGCGCCAGAAGGGATCCTAAGCAGGCCGGGGACAGCTTTTACAATTGGATAAGGTTGGCAACACGATTGTTGGGGAGCTGAGCCTTGAGCACCGCCGTCTTACCTGCTGCTCCTTTGGTGGATACTCACGTCCACCTCAATTACCCCGATTTTGCCGCGGATCTGCCCCAGGTGGCCGAGCGCTGGCGTCAGACGGGGATCCGGCGTTTGGTGCATTCTTGTGTAACACCAGCAGAATTCCCCCAGTTGCAGGCCATTGCAGACCAGTATCCGGAAGTATTTTTGTCGGTGGGGCTGCACCCTTTGGAGGCGGGCCAGTGGCAGCCCGATTTGGCCGAAAAGATCGCCCACCTGGCCGCCAGCGACGAGCGAGTGGTGGCTATCGGGGAGACGGGCCTGGATTTCTACAAGTCCAACCCGGCGGATATCGAGCGGCAAAAAGAATCCTTCTGGGCCCAGATTGCCATTGCCCAAGCGCAGGATCTGGCGTTGATCGTCCATTGCCGCGAGGCGGCAGCAGCCACCTACGCCATCCTCAAGGAGGCCATGGCCACGGGGGGGCCAGTGCGGGCGGTGATGCATTGCTGGAGCGGATCCCCGGAGGAGACACGGCTGTTTGTCGAGCTGGGCTGCTTCATTAGCTTCAGCGGCATTGTCACTTTCAAAAATGCCGAGACTGTCCGCCGGTCGGCCTTGGAGGTGCCCCTATCCCAGCTTTTGGTGGAAACCGATTGCCCTTTTCTGGCTCCCACCCCCTTCCGCGGCAAACGCAATGAGCCGGCTTACGTGCAGCGGGTGGCCCAAACCTTGGCGGAGCTGTTGGGAATCCCACCGGAAAAACTGGCAGAAGAAACCAGCCAGAACGCTGCTCGCCTGTTTCGGTTGCCTCTCCCCTAGCTGATACATTTACGCTGAACACTGCTAAGCATTACTGCTCAGCGGTGAAGCGATAGCATTCTGTCCGTTTCCGTTGTCACTACGCGACGCTGACGCGACCGCGCTACTCGGACGGAGTCCAAACAGAAAGGCGGTATCCCGCAAAGCCCTGAGCATAACGCCCAGAGCGCCTTGCCAATCTCGTGGTAGCCTGTGGTCGCACTTTGGGCATCTAAACACCTTTGCGCCACCCAACTTAGTGTGGATGTGCCCGCACTTGGTACAGGTTTTGCTGGTGTACGCTTCCGATACTTCCACGACAACCACGTTTTTCTTTTTGGCTTGAAATTTCAG
>NZ_JBSSCV010000007.1:0-109237 GCF_054060065.1 Thermostichus sp. MS-CIW-37
TAAACAGAAAGATCAACTGGTAGTAATCCGTACTGAACATATTATACATTATTTTCAGTATAGTTGAGCTTATTATTGACTAGAGTCATGCTCTCACCGACCGGCGGAAGATGGCTGTTGAGATTATTCTCAACAAACAGGCCGGCAATTCCAGCTCTGGGTTTGGCTTGGTCTCTAGCGAGGGCCGTAGGTTGTCCAATAGCCGCGTCCTTGTCTTTTGGCTGCATCGGCAGCTTCAGTAAGAATGGGGCCGTACTTCAAGCCATCGGTTTGTGGCGACAACAGGCCATGCCCCAAAAACAGCATTTCCTGGTTGATGAGGGTATTGGCTTGCCAAACGTAGGCAGGCAAGGTGGGAGCAGGGGCTAGGGCAGGATCCAACTCCAAAAACACCTCACGTCCCAGCAGAGCAGTCTGCAGATATTGGCCGGCATTGTAAACTGCCAGAGGGGTTTGTCCGCGCAACTCCGTCCAGTTGGGGTTGATCGGGTCAGGCAAGGGATCGATCCCGATCAGTTGCACCAGCCGCAAATTCAAGTCTCCTTCAAGCTGGACAACCAGGGTGTTGTAGTTGACCACCCGAACCACGGCTGCACGTTTGAGGTCGCGCAGATCTGGACGCGCCACCAATGTTAAAGCCCAACCGGGCAATGTCGAGAATATCAACGGCAAGGCCAGAAAGCTGCCCAGCTTGATCAGGCTCCGTCCATTGGATGCCAGCAGGGATCTGGAGCGGGGGGAAGTCGGAGCAGAACGCAGGGATTTTTGCAGCATGGACTTTAGCCGTTGCATGGCGGACTTGACAATAGGGATGGTTCGCATGCTTGACCTTTGGATCTCACACCGCCCTCACACCGCCGCCTACTGGGCTTCAACGCGGGATCCGGCTCACCTGCCGTCACTCTACAAAAAATTGGGGCAGATGGGTCAGGTCTGGAAAATCTCTCTCGATTTTTGTCTTGATTTTTAGATGTGCTACCCATCCGGTCAGCAGTTGTCAGCGCTGACAACCTGTGGTTGGTCATTTCGATTCAAACTGGGACACTGTACCCACACCTAAAACATGCATGAAACATGCATGGGGCCACAGGGCTTTTCTCAGCTGCCCAGGCGTCTCACCCTAAACTGAAGTGACTAAGTCCTTCCGAGCAGCAGGATTGTCTTTTGGTCTTCTCTCTTTGCGAAGGAAAGGGGGAGTGCTTGGAAACCTTTTCAATTCAGTTTGAAACAATTACAGTTGTCCAACTCTCAAATCTCTCAAAAGCGCAGCCCCTAGAGGGTAGCAGGGTTCTTTTCGACTGCTTCGGACAAGAGGGAGTTGACCAGCACGGTTACCAACCCCAGTCGATTGCCCGCCAAAATATCCGTCAACAGGCGGTCTCCCACCATAGCCACTGCTTCTACCGGCAAGCCCATCTGGGCTACGGCCCGCCGCAAAGCCCGCCGTGAGGGTTTCCCAGCGCGGTGAATGTAGGGCAGGTTCAGGCTTTCTCCGATTTGTTGGATGCGGCTGCGATTGAGGTTGTTGCTCACCAGCCAAATTTGAAAGTGCGGACGCAACTGCTCCAGCCAAGCAGCCACAGCGGGATCCACCTCAACCTGTCGGCTCGGCACCAGTGTACCGTCTACGTCAAAGATGATGCCTTTTACCTGCCAGGCCCACAGGTCTTCTGCCCGCAACTTTAAGACAGTGCCGGCCACCACCAGATCCGGTTGCAGGAGCTTGAACCAAGGTTTGTGTACCATCCGCTCCGAAAGACCTACGAAACGCTAACAAACACTGCCAGAGTGTTCAGTGCCTGCCGCGCTTCTGCTTCCTTCCTGCTTCAGCGACCCATGACTAGCGGCAGAGTTCACCCCCACCACCCCGCCAGAGGAGTCTCCACAGGCGTCACTTCCCCCAGAGCTTGGGGTAGTTCTGTACCACCGCAACAGGTTTAGGGCTGCATTCAAGTCGCGGTCTAGCTCCAGACCACAACACGGGCAGCAAAACACCCTTTCCTGCAGTGGCATCTTCTGTCGGTGCCCACACCCTGAACACAGTTGGCTGGACGGATAGAACCTATCCGCCACCACCACCTGACAGCCGTAGAGCCGGGCCTTGTACTCTAGCTGTCGCCGTTCGCGATAGCGGGACGGAGTCCTCAACTCGTAGAACCCACAGTCTGACAGGGATCCCGCCAGCTTGCGGTTCTGGAGCAGGTTCTTTACCTGCAAGTCCTCTACCACCACCACCCGGTATCTCTTGGCCAGGTAAGTCGTCAGCTTGTGCAGACTGTCTTGCCGATCGCGTAAGCGGGACGGAGTCCTTATGTCTGCCACCCGCTTGTGAGCTTTGCCCAACTGCACCACCGCCTTCTTGCGGTTGGTGGATCCCTTCTGCTTGCGGCTCAGCCGCCGTTGCAGCCTAGCCAGCCGCTGCCTGGCCTTGCGGTAGGGCTTGGGATTCGCAAATACTTCCCCGCCGGAGCAGGTGGCCAGGTGATGGATACCTAAGTCCACTCCCACCACCTCTCCGGTCTTCTCCACCTGGGGTGTTGGAGCTTCGTACTTGAAGGAGATGTACCAATGTCCGGCTCTCAAGCTAACAACCACGTTCTTGGGTGTGGTCACCGGGAGCAGCTCTGCACAGCGCAGCCAACCGAAGATAGGTACCTTGATGCGGTTGCCAGAAGTGCGAATACTCCCTTCCAGGTAAAAGCTGTCTCGCACTCCCTTGCGTTTGAAGCGGGGAAACTTCCCCAACCCACCCCGCCAGCGCTTAAGGGCCTGCTCCAGGTTGCGGAGTGCCTGCTGAGGGGCGCATTTGGAGACCTGGTAGTACCAGGGATGCGCTTGCTTCACTTCAGCTACCAGGCGCTTGTGCAGGTCAATGGCGGTGGGGAGTTTTTGCTGGTTCTCCAGGGCTTGCCGACAGACCTCTAGGCCCCAGTTGTAGGCGTGGCGGGCTACCCCAGCATGTTGAGCTGCTAGAGTTGTTTGCTTGTGGTTGAGGATGAGTTGTGTTTGGAAGCCCAGTAACATGTCCGCCACACCGCAAAGCGTCCATGAGTTTCGTGCAACTTTTGGCTTGGCGCTCACCAGCCTCTTCCAGCTTTAGGTAGCCAATGTTGACTACTGTAAGGTTTTCGGCCTACTGCTGTCAGCCCTCCTCGGCTAAGGACTTGGTTGAGGACTATGGTGGGATCCCTGGGCAGCTTGCCGACGCTCTTGAATAATTTGCAATTGGGCTGCCTCGTGCTCTGCTAGGGTTTTGCTGAAAATGTGAGTGCCATCGTAGCGGGCCACAAAGTAGAGATAGTCGGTTTGCTCAGGCTGCAAAACGGCTTTTAAGCTGGCCAAGCCCGGACTGGCGATGGGACCAGGGGGCAAGCCCGGGTTGAGGTAGGTGTTGTAGGGAGAGGGGGTTCGCACCTCCGCAAGGGTGAGGCGGCGATCTGGGGTTTGCCGGATATTCAAGGCATATTCCACCGTCGGATCGGCTCCCAGGGGGATCCCTTTCTTAAGCCGGTTCAGAAAGACACCTGCAATCAAAGCGCGTTCTTCCGGCACCACGGCCTCCCGCTCCACAATGCTGGCCAGGGTAACCCACTCGTGCAGAGACAGGGAAGGGGTATGTTGGCGGAACAGGGGCAGGGCCACCGCGACAAATCGCTGCAGCATGGCGTTGACCACTATTTGGGCCTTTTCCCGATCCGGCAGGGATCCCTCCACCTGTTCGATGGGGAAAAGATAGGTGTCTGGGAACAGGTAGCCTTCTAGAGAGCTCAAGTGGGGGGGCAGCCAATCGAGGGGGGGAATCACCCGGGTCACGGCAATGAAGGCATCGGCTGCCAGCCAGTTGCGCTGGGCCAGAGCCTCTGCCATTTGCTCGATGCGCCAACCCTCCGGGATGGTCAGCCGTCTTTGCAGGATCCTTCCCTGCCGCAGTTGCTGGGCCACGGCCAGCATGTCCTGGTTGGGATCCAAAGCGTAGGTGCCCGCCTGAAACACCCAGTCGCGCCCGAAGGTGCGGCTCCACAGCTCCCAAGCCAGAGCTGAGCGAATCACCCCTGCTTGGCGCAGTTTTTGCCCGATCAGACGGCTGCTGCTGCCCGGCTGGATTGCTACTTGGATCGGTTCTGGGCCGCCCACCGGCTGGAGCCAGGTCTGCCACTGCCAGTAGCCCAATCCCCCGACCAGAACCAACAGGAAAATCAAGCTCTGCAAAAGACGCCGACCCCAGCGTTCGCGTAAGCGTTGCGTAGCAACATGGGGTGACCTGGGTATAGCGCCTTGGGCAGCAGAGCATTTGGGCAAGACGGGATCCTTTTGGGCCGAATGCTGAACCTGATCTGTCATTGCCTTTCCCTCCAAACGGCCTGAGCACACCCTTGAGCCAGGCTATCCTTCGGACTCAATCCTGGCTAGGGCGTCGCCGGACTCTCAAGGCCGATTTCCCCCCTAACTTGGGATCAACTCTCCTGGGCTGGGGATCCCGTTGTTCTCGACCGTCCGCTGTCCGATCCAAGTGCCGATGGGTTCTCCCTGCACCACTCGATAAATATTGCCAGGGGTAGTCAGGTCAAAGACCACGATGGGCAATTGATTTTCCTTGCAGAGGGCGATGGCGGTGCTGTCCATAACCCGCAGATCGCGGTTCAGCACATCCTGATAGCTGAGGACATCGTAGCGGCGGGCCTGAGGGTGAGTCTTGGGATCCGCATCGTAAACTCCGTCCACCTTGGTGGCTTTGAAAATCACCTCGGCATCGATCTCCGCCGCCCGCAAGGCCGCAGTGGTATCGGTGGTGAAGAAGGGGTTGCCAGATCCTGCCCCAAAAATCACCACCCGCCCCTTTTCCAGGTGACGAATGGCGCGGCGACGAATGTAGGGCTCTGCCACCTCTTGCATGGCGATGGCCGTCTGCACCCGGGTGGGGATCCCGGCTCGCTCGATGGCATCCTGCAGGGTTAAGGCGTTGATGACGGTGGCCAGCATCCCTACGTAGTCGGCAGAAGCCTGATCCATCCCTTGGGCAGCCGCCTCTTTGCGCCCGCGCCAGATGTTACCCCCTCCCACCACAATCGCCACTTGCACACCGGCCCGTACCACTGAGGCCACTTCGCCGGCAATGGACTTCAAGACCTCGGGGTCGATCCCGTAGGGGCGCTCCCCCATCAGGGCTTCACCACTCAACTTCAGTAGAATCCGTCGATATTTCATGCTTATCCGCTCCGGCCCACCCCTGCATACGATAGCAGGTTTGTTGAACTAGCTCCGCTCACAGGATTGACCGACAGAGCATCTCGACAAAAACAACCTTACTGCTGTTCTTCGCCAGCGCTGGCCTCGTTGTCGCGGGGGGCAGAACGGAAGCGGCGGCCATTGCGAGCACGACTTTTTTGGAACTGTTTGGCATATTCGCGGTTGCGCTCGGCTTTTTCCCGCTTCAGGTTGCGTTTTTTGGCCATGCTGGTTTTCCTAACCGGTTATCCGGTATGTGGTGGAGTGCTGAAATAAGGCGCTCCCCATCGTAACATGCCTGGTTGGAACTTTTCTGGGGCTTTCTGCTCAACCGGCTATTGGCAGGGATCCCCACAACAAGACTAGGCCCATCACAACAAACCCCACGCCTGCCAGGGTTTTGATCCAGCGAGGTGGGATCAGGCGGGCCACCCAAGCTCCTGCCCACACCCCAATTAGGCTGGTGCTGATCAAAGCAGCAGCAGCGCCCAAAAAGATTACCCCAGCGTTTTGCGAGCGGGCACTGAGGAGCAGGGTCGCCAATTGGGTTTTATCGCCCATTTCGGCCAGCAGAATCGAGCCAAAGCTCACCAGCGCAGCCCGTCCGGCCATTTGCCGCAGCAAAAAAGATGGAGTTTGGCTGTCGTTGTCTTGGATCAACACGTTCTTCTCCGCCCTATCTTGCTGGGTTGGCACCGGTTTCTCAGGGGGGCTAGCCTTCTGGGAGATTATCCCCTCGCCACTCCTGCCACAATACATAGCCCCCGATCACCAGGAACCCTGCACCCGCCAACCATTGTAGCCAGCCTGGGGGAATGACTTGCCCCAGACCTTCCCCCAACACTACGCTGAGCAAACTGGCGGTCACCAAGGCACCGGCGGAACCGAAAAAGATCGCCCAAGGCGATTGGGATTGGGCACTCATGAGCAAGGTTGCCAACTGGGTTTTATCGCCCATTTCCGCCACAAACACGGTTAAAAAAGTAACAAGCCAGAGCTGCAGCGGGGATCCCTCTGGGAGATTGCCGTCGGAAGAGGGGGGGGTAGTGAGGGGCAGTGCCGTCGGAGGCCCAGTACTGGGGGCGGAAGACAAGGCCAAACTCTCCCCGGCAGGCTGGAAATCCACAGCGGATCCATCCCCGTAGAGATAGTGCTGCCCAACGGCCAAGAAACCGAAACAGAGAGCCGAGGACAAAACAATCAGCCCCAAGCCCAGGGCCATTTGCCCCTGCCAAGAACGCGGCGAAGTCATGGCGTCAGACCCTAACCACCGACATGCAGCTTATCCTGTTTTCAGCCGCTTCTGGAGGAGACAAGGGCGCTAGAGTAAACGCTAGAGTAAAAGAATCAGGGGCGTTGGCCGAGCGGTTTAGGCAGCAAACTCATAATTTGCCTTACACAGGTTCGATCCCTGTACGCCCCATCGGGAATTGCTGGACGAGGTTTCTGGGTTGAGGGCTGTTGACAGCGGGCCAAGTCGATCTCAATTCCCAAACTGGGAGGGCGGACATAGGACTGCGTTCCGCTAACGCGACCGAGGTCACTCTGGGCTGAGAAAGAACCGGTTGGGCACAGTTTCAAAGACGCGGGTTCAGCTCCGTGCGGGATCCCGTATCTCCAGAGCGAGGGATCCAACGCTCAGGCAAGGTGGCAGGGGATCCCCATTGGGACTGGAGCTGGCTGAGGAATTGTCCCTGCTGGGTGCGAAAGCCGACCAGATCGGATCCGACATTCATCAGGGCAAACCAAATGTCCCCCTGCTCGGTTGGCAGTACACCCGCCAAGGTGCTGACGCTCCTCAAGGTGCCCGACTTGGCGATCAAGATCCCCGGTAACAGCCGCCGTTCCAACACCCCCACATCCTGGCCGACGACGGCAAAAGCATCGGCAAGAGAGAGCCCCTGCTCCTCCAGAAGGGATTGGATCGCTCGAAGCAAAGCTACATTGGCCCGCGGAGAAATGCGGTTTTCCACCCCCAACCCGGAACCATTGATCAGGTGTAGCTCTTCGGGCGGGATCCCGGCGATGGCCCGGGCGATTTGGGCCACTTGGTCTGCTCCCCCCACCGCATCGGCCAACATCTCGGCCATGGAGTTGTTGCTGTAGAGGTTCATCAGCTTGACCAGGTGAATGAGGGGGGGGGACTCATGTCTGAGCAAAACCTGAGCGCCGGGCGGGATCTGCTGGGCAACCCGCACCGAACCCAAAATCTCCACCTGCGGTCTGGGTGTGCCGGGGGGTAAGGTTTGAAATTGGGCCTCCGCCTCTGGCGGCCAGCGCCGCGCATCCAGCCCCTGCCGCAACAGGGATCCCGATTGCGCCACATCCCGGGAAAAGTTCATGTAAAAGCGGCCCACCACCACCAGATCCCCGCGCACCTGGCGGATCCCATAGGCATTGAGCAGGTTGCCGACGGAGAAGGCTTCCTCCCAGACGAACAAGGGATCCTCCCCCCCCACCACCCAGAGATCCCCCTGCAGCACCCCGTCGGCTGTTGGCGAGCCGGTGGTCAGCCAAGGGGTTACAAAGCGATGTTGTGGGCCAAAGTGCTGCAAAGCGGCCAGGGTCGTTGCCACCTTGGTCAAAGAAGCAGCCGGCAAGGGTGTGGATCCCTGATGCTGTCCCAAAACAAGGATTCTGTCCCGCTGAGGCGAAGGATCCTCCATCTGCAGCCAAACCCCCTGAGCTGTGGGCGAAAACCCCCGACCGGCCAACTGAGCCAGATAAGTTTCCACCTGAGGTTGCAGGGATCCCTGCTCCGTCGCCTGAGAAGTGGGAGACAAACTCAGCAACAGAGTGGCCGCCGAGAACAGTCCAACCCAGCTGGAAACCAGCTGTCTGCTGGGCCAGCCCCGCAGATGTCGTTCGTGCCGTGGCGTCAGCGTTGCGGAGCAACAGTGTTGTATAGCACCATGGGGTGCCGCAGGCATAGCACTTTTCACGGAAAACACCCTCTAAACATCCCGGCAACCGAGGGGGCATCAGCTCGTCAATTCCCAGCCACCCTCTTCCACAGGCTCTACATCGATGGTGCCGGGGGGTGTTTGCCGATAAAAACGTCCGTCTGCAACAAACAGCGGCTCTCCACAATTGGGGCAAAAGAAATGGCTGCCCTCAATGGCTTGCGATTCTGACCCACACACCGGGCAGCGATCGGTGGTAATCCAGCGGCGCGCCCACCAGCGAAAGGCCAGGAGCACCAATACCGGCAAGGACAGCAAAAACAGCAACAGAGCCACCAATCCGGCGACCAGCCACCCCAGCCCGACACTGGTCAGCAAAGCTGCCAACGCCAGGGATCCCAGCCAGAACCCCCAGCCACCCAGAGAAATGGAATAGGTTTTGGGCTGCTCAAACCGCATTTTCGTTTTCCTTCCCCGATCACTACGCTTGCCAACGCTGTCAGGATGCCGCGGGCCTTTTCTTGAGTATGTTAGCCTAGGCGCGCCCGAACACCAGAAACAGTCCGCCACATGGCTCTGCTCTGTAGGCTAGCTCATCCCGGATGGATGAGGGATTGGGTTTCCCGCACCCTTCCCGAGGCTCTCCCGGCAGCCCATGCGCCTCAGTTGCGTCCCTGTTCTATTGGGCCTGAACTGAGCCTGAACGATGTCTTCAGCAACCAAGTCGGGTGGTGTCGTCATAAATGAAGTTATTATCAATTACAGAACTTATTGACTGTTACGGCGACGTTGCCCAACAGCGGAGGGGCGGCATCATGGTCTACACCGAAGAGGCGTTCAAGGCAGAGCTCAATGCCAAAGGCTGGCGAGCCACTCGGCAGCGGGAGATCATCCTGCAAACGTTTCAAAACTTGCCTGAGGGCACGCATCTGAGCGCGGAGGAGTTGCACAAAAAGTTGCGGGAAGAAGGCCACAACATTAGCCTTTCCACCATTTACCGCACCGTCAAGCTGATGTCCCGCATGGGCATTTTGCGAGAACTGGAACTGACCGAAGGGCACAAACATTACGAGATCAACCAGCCGGCCCCCCACCACCACCACCATCTGGTGTGCGTCAAGACCAACAAGGTGATCGAGTTCAAAAACAACGCCATTCTTAACATTACTCAGAAGGTGGCCGAAAAGTACGGTTTCAAAGTGTTGGATTGCCAGCTCACCATCATCGGCATCAGCCCAGAAGGGCAGCGCTCGATTTTGTAGCCAAAAATTCCCTAGGGCTCAGGTTCTGAGGCTTTCCCAGAAGGGGAACTGTACTGGGCTGGTAGGAGGATGGGGATCCCGTCAACGGGAGGAAATGCCAGAATAGCTCCCGTGAGGCCAATCGGCAGTCGGCAACCGAGGCAACAGTTGAATGGTTGATGAATAGTTGATCTTCTTCTTCACCCCACTAGATCCGGGAGAGGGCCATGAACGAACAGGAAGTGGTGCAGTGGCTGGAGCAGGCGCTGGCCAATCCCCGCCTTAGGTTACAGGCCAAAGCCCAACCGCTCCAGGAGAGTCACAAGGCTTACGCCCTCGTCATTATGATCAACCGCCCTGCCGGCCTTGCTCTCAACTATGAGGAGTTGACGGCCTGGTTCCAGAAGGCGATTCCCACTCGCTACCCCCAAGTCAAACGGTTGGCCCTCTACAGCCGCCCCATGGGCCAGCAGGCTGCCGACTGGAAAACTCAGGTGAGGCTGGATCCGGAGCCGGCGACAGACAAGGTGGATCCCGGTTGTGTTAGCAGTGCAGAGCACTTTACCGCTACGCGACCCTCTCGCGAACCCGTCAGTGGGACGGAGTCCCCGGAGAGTCCGGATCTAAGCCGCCACTGCTTTGTCAGCGATCGCCAGTTGCTTACCGCCGACCTTCCTCAGCCGCCTGGTTTGCTCCGCCAGGCGGTTTTGGGTTTTCACAGCCTCACTTCTGGGCAAAAGCAGGAGGTTCTGCCCCTCCTGCCCACCTTGTTTCGCAATCCCAGCGCCGTCTCGACGGTGATGCTGTCGGTGGAAGCGGCCTTGTGGCTGGAGCCTCTGAAAAGCCTGAATCCCCACGAGCTGCGTCTACTGAGCGTTTGGCTGAGCCGCTATTGCTTCAACCCCAGCCGCACCCTAGCGGAATTGGATCCCGCCACCTCAGGTCTCAAAACTGGGCAAACCAAGCGCAGCTACCGCGCCCCTCAGGTGGGGGTTTCGCTGATTTTGGCCAGCTTTGCCGGCAACCTGACAATGGCCGCAGGCGTGACTCTGAGCCTGTTGTTCGGTATGGTGTTTGTGCTTTTCCTGGCCATCTTGGGCGTCTCAGAGGGGGGATTTTCCTTGGGCTTTTTCATCCTTGCCGTTCTGCTCACCCTCGCCTTCAACGCTTTGATTTTCTTCTTGTCTCCCTGGCTGATGGACTGGATCCAGCACAGCCTCTATGGCACCGAATGGGTGAGCTTGGCGGAAATTGGGCGTCGCAGCCCAGAGAGTGCAGAGGTGATTCAACGGGTTTGCCGCCAGTACAAGCTGAAGCAGCCGAAGCTGGGGCTGATCCGCGACCAAAACCCCACCGCCTTCACCTACGGCAGCCTGCCGGATACGGCCCGCATCGTCGTCAGCGAAGGGTTGTTCACCTACTTGGAAGATGAAGAGGTGGCTACGGTCTATGCCCACGAGCTGGGGCATGTGATCCACTGGGATTTCGCCGTCATGACCCTGGCTTCCACGTTGGTGCAGATTCTCTACCTTCTTTACGTCTACATGCGGGATGCGCGCGACAACGGCAAAAGGGGCAGCCTCCGCTCCCTGGCCTTGGTCGCCTACTTTTTCTATGTGGCCGGCTCCTACTTGTTGCTCTATCTGTCGCGGGTGCGGGAGTACTTTGCCGACCACTTTGCTGCCGAAACCACCGGCAACCCCAATGGGCTCTCGCGGGCTTTGGTGAAAATTGCCTACGGCATTGTGCAAGAGGGAGAGCGGGAGCGGGATGAGGAAACCCGACAGCGCAGTGCTCGCCTGCTGGAAGGAACGCGGGCTTTGGGGATCTACGATGCCAAGGCGGCGGTGATAGCAGGGACGGCCTACCGGGTTGCCTCGGATCCCGGCCAGGTGGGCAGGGTATTTTTGTGGGATCTGTTTAACCCTTGGGCCTGGTGGATGGAGCTGAACTCCACCCATCCCCTCACGGGCAAACGGGTGCGGGCGCTGAGCACCTATGCGGAGCAACTGGATCTGCCGGTGGAATTCGACATGGCCAGCGTGGTTGCCCAGGGCAAGCAGCTCAACCGGCAACAGCTCTACGGGAACTTTCTGCTGGATATACTGCTGTTGAACGCCGAGTGGCTGGGGGCGATTGTGGGGGCGCTGCTCGGGATCCCGGCTTTGCGGATGGGCTTCTATGAAATGTTTGCCGGGCTGATCCTGATGGGGGTGGGCTTGGGCCTGCTGCTGAAGATGACAGTGATGTACCCCAGCTTAGAAAACCCGCCAGCGTTGACCGTGTTGAAGGCCATGAGCAATCCCTACGCCAGCCCCTTGCGCGGGTTGCCGATGCAGTTGGAGGGGCGGGTGATCGGGCGGGGGGATCCGGGCTATCGCTTTGGCTCCGATCTCAAGTTCCAGGATGAGACAGGGATGATCTTCCTGCGCTATGCTTCCCGCTTTGGGCCGCTGGGCAACTTCCTGTTTGGAGCGCGCCAGGCAGGGGGGGTAATCGGCCAAGAGGGATCCGCAGTGGGGTGGTTCCGACGGGGGGTGGCCCCTTACCTGGATCTGGCCCGCTTCCAAACCCGCCATGGCCAGCCCATCACCAGCTACCATCCCTTCTGGCAGGCTATGTGGGCTGTGCTGTTGTTGGTGGTTGCCCTGCTGGTGATGCTGTTCTAGAGGAGCGCGATCCTCAGCAGCGAAGAGCTCGCCTAGGCCATTTGAGATTGGCTACTTTTGCCCACCGTTAACCCGGGCGTAGTCGTCGCTGAAGCGGACAATGTCGTCTTCGCCCAAGTACTGGCCGTTTTGCACCTCGATAATCACCAGAGGGATGACGCCGGGGTTTTCCAGACGATGCTTGGTGCAAGGGGGCACGTAGGTGGATTGGTTGGCCGTGATGAGCTTTTCTTCATCTCCGCAGGTGACCTTGGCGGTGCCGGCAACGACGATCCAGTGTTCGCTGCGATGGTAGTGCAACTGCAGGCTAAGGCGATGCTTGGGCAAAACCACGATCCGCTTGATTTTGTAGCCAGGGCCCTCTTCCAGCACTGTAAAGCTCCCCCAAGGCCGACTTTCAGCATTGCTCTCGATCAGCTTGTTGAGGGTTTCGGCAGAGAGGGAAGGCGAAGGTTTTTCCGGTGAGGCCAGATTGGCATTGGGGGTTTCCAGCATGGGATGCTCTCCTTGGGAGGCCTACCTGTAGCTTATCTCAACAACCAACTCGAAGTCTGTTTGTTTATCTTTAGAACCACCAACAGATCGGCTTCAGCTCCTGGGGATCCCCAGCCGGTTCAGGTTTGGTAGGGCAGTGGTTAAAATCCTGTGGAATCATGAAAAAGATTTCTGCTCTGCAAAAAGGCCACTTCCCCATGCGTTCTTCCTCTTCTGTCCCTTCTTACCCGGTTCACATCCATGACCGCCAACGGGACACTCACTATCTAATCCAGGTGCCGGCGGATCAATACATTTTGGCCAGCGCCGAGGCCCAAGGGATCCAACTGCCCTTTGCCTGTCGCAACGGCGCCTGTACCACCTGTGCGGTGCGGGTACGGCGGGGATCCCTGTACCAGCCGGAAGCCATGGGCATTTCGCGGGAGTTGAAGGAGCAGGGGTATGGGCTGTTGTGCGTGGGCTATGCCCGCTCGGAGCTCTGGGTAGAAACCCAAGATGAAGATGAGGTGTACGAGCTGCAATTTGGGCGCTACTTCGGCCAGGGGCAGGTCAGGCCAGGGATCCCCATCGAGGATGAGTGATGTCTTCTTCGGCACCGGTTTCGTCTCAACAACTGTCGCCGGATCCCTTGCCCTCTCAGCCGAGGGGCTGGCTGCTGGCGGCAGCGGCGCTGATCCCGGTGAATCTGGCCCCCAGCTTGCTGTTGGCTTTGGTGGGAACGATTCAGGGTTATACCCGCTGCGGTGGCCGGATCCTGCGGGATCCTCTATTTGGACTGGCGGCTCTCCTGAGCCTGGCTGCGGTGGGAGTGGCCTTTTGGGGGGAGGATTGGCGACTGAGCCTGCCGGGGATGTTCAACTACTGGCCTTTTTTGTTGATGCTGCCGGCCTTTGCCGATGCGCTGGCCTCTCGCGGTAGCGGGACGGAGTTCCATCCTGTAGGCCGTCGGCGTTTGGCCCAGATGTTGGTGTTGGGCAGCGGGCTGATGCTGCTTTTGGGTTGGGGAGAAGTGCTGTGGGAATGGCAGGGGCACTTCTTCTGGGGGCCGGTTTGGATCACGGGGGTTGCCGGGGGAGAGCGACCGGCGGCAGCTTTTACTTCCCCCAATATCCTGGCCATCTACCTGGTGATCCACCTGTGTTTGGCGGCAGGGCTGTGGCTGGATCGAGCCGATAGAGACTGGCCACAGGCAGTAGGGCTGGGAGCTGTGCTGGGGCTGGGATCCCTCTTGTTGCTGCTGACGGCCTCTCGCAACGGCTGGGGAGCGGGGGGGCTGGCGCTGGTGATAGGGCTGGCCCTACGGCGCTGTTGGTGGGGGATCGGGATCTTGGTCGGCATAGGGTTGGCTGGTTTGGCTGCTGCTTGGGATTGGCCGGGCTGGCGGGCCGTAGTGCCCCGATTGATTTGGAGCCGTCTGGCAGACACCTTCGATCCTCAATCGCTCTACTTTAGTTCCACCGCCAACCGGCTGGATGCTTGGCAATTCGCCCTGCAGATGGTGCAGGAGCGGCCCTTGACCGGTTGGGGCTGGCAAAGCTTTGCCGCTCTTTACAATGCTCAAGATCCGCCGGAGCTGCTGGGCCATTGCCACAATTTGTACCTGCACCTGGCGGCTGAGGGTGGGATCCCGCTGTTGCTGGGCCATCTGATCCTGTGGGGCTGGATTTTGGCGCGGGGATGGCAAGCTTGGCGGCGCTCGCAAGAAAGCGTCCTGTTGGGGATGCTGCTGGCCTTGACGGCATTTTTTGCCTCAGGGCTTTTGGACGTGGTGATGTTGGATGGCCGCATTCACCTGCTGGTAACCTTACTCTTGGGGGCAGTTTGGGGAGCCAGCCTTGAGCGGCAAAGGGACTCCATCTCCGGCAAAGAGCAAGCCCAGAGAGGTTACCGTTGAGTGCTGCAATGGGATATCCCTTAGCTGGCAGTGAGCCCGGAGTCCATCAGTTGCTCACCGATTTTTGCGACGCGGAAGCAAGCTACAGCCAAGGGGCAGTTTACCTGTAGAGGGTCTTTGCGGTGAACCTGTACCGAGATGTGTTGTGGCCTCTGCTTTTTTCTGGGCTGAGAGCCGACCCGGAAGCGGTCAAGATGGGCCTGCTGCGCGCCTTGCATTGGATCGATGCCACCCAGGCCACCGGGATCCTATCGGCTCTGGAGCGACTGTTTTGCTACCGGGATCCCCGGCTATCGGTGTCGCTGTGGGGCCTTACCTTTCCCAATCCCCTTGGGTTGGCTGCGGGCTTCGACAAAGATGGCCTGGCTCTGGGCGTCTGGCCCAGCCTAGGATTTGGTTTTGTAGAGGTGGGCACCATCACTCCTCAGCCCCAACCGGGCAACCCCAAACCTCGCCTGTTTCAACTGCCCCAAGATCGCGCTGCCCTCAATCGCATGGGCTTTAACAATCAAGGGGCGGCGGCTCTGGCCGAACGGTTGCGTCGGCTACACCAACGTCCCATCCCCATCGGAATTAACCTGGGCAAAGCCAAAATCACCCCCCTAGAAGAAGCGGCTGCCGATTACCTGGCCAGCTTCCAGCTGCTCCAGGATCTGGGGGACTACTTTGTGGTCAACGTCAGCTCCCCCAACACGCCGGGGCTGCGATCCCTGCAAGCTGCTGAGCAACTGGAGCCCATCCTGTCTGCCTTACAGCAGGAAAATCAGAAGCGAAAACCCCTTCTGGTGAAGATCGCCCCCGATCTGGACTGGCCCGACATCGACAGCATCCTGGAGCTGGCCCAAGACCATCAACTGGCCGGGATTGTGGCCACCAACACCACCCTCCGCCGCGATAACCTGAAGACCCGTTTCCTACCTGGCCACGGGATCCCCTTTGCACGGGCGGAGTCTAGGCCAATCCTTGCAGAAGCCGGCGGGATCAGCGGTGCCCCCTTGCGGGAGCGTTCCACCCAAGTCATCCGCTACATCCACCGCTCCACCCAAGGAAAATTGCCCATCATCGGAGTGGGGGGCATCTTCACCTTGGCCGACGCCTTGGAGAAACTGGAAGCGGGAGCCAGCCTGCTGCAGGTCTACACCGGCTGGGCTTACGAAGGGCCGGGGATGGTGCCGCAATTGCTCCGAGGCCTAGCCCGCTCTTCTCCCCCCAGCCCTGATGTTACACTTCCCCCAGAGAATACCCCTGTGGGTCAGATCCAGGCGTAAGATCGTTAGGGATCCCTGAGGAAGCTTGCCGGTGAACCTGCTGCAACACCTCTTCAAAACCCCCCATCCGGTCATTGGGGTGGTTCATTTGTTGCCGCTGCCCACCTCACCCCGTTGGGGGGGGGACTTGGAGTGGGTGATCGCTCAGGCAGAACAGGCAGCTACTGCCCTGGCTGCAGGAGGGGTAGACGGGATCCTTGTCGAGAACTTTTACGATGCCCCCTTTGCCAAGGATCGGGTGGACGCAGCGGTGGTCAGCGCCATGACCGTCATCGTCCAGCGGCTGAAAACCCTGGTCTCGCTGCCGGTTGGGATCAATGTCTTGCGCAACGATGGCTGCAGTGCTCTGGCAATTGCCGCCTGCGTGGGGGCGCAGTTCATCCGGGTGAATGTGCTCTGCGGGGCGATGGTGACCGACCAAGGCATTATCGAGGGGAATGCCTACCGCCTGCTGCGCTATCGCCGGGAGCTGGGGGCTAACATCAAGATTTTCGCCGATGTGCTGGTGAAACACGCCCAACCCCTAGGTCCCATCAGTCTGGATGCGGCCATCACCGACACGGTGGAACGTGGCCTGGCCGATGCCATCATCCTTTCCGGCTGGGCCACCGGCAAGCCACCCCTTCTGGAGGAGCTGGAGCTGGCCCGCAAAGTTGCTCCTCAGGTGCCGCTGCTCATCGGCTCGGGGGCTACTGCTGAAAACATCGGCAGCCTGATCCGGCGGGCAGATGGCGTGATTGTGGCCAGTTCTCTGAAGCGGTCTTCCCGTTCCGCAGGCATGCCGGCAGGCTATTCGGATCCCTTTCCCATGATCGACCCGATTCGGGTGCGGCAGTTTGTGGAAGCACTGCACCTTGGGATCCGCGAGCGGGTCTCCAACCATGCTTATTTGGCCGCTCCCGGTTCTGGTTCCAACTAGCTGTTGGCGCTAAGATTGGGATCCGACTACAATGGGCGATTCCTCTTTAGCTATGCCATCCCTTGATCTGGAGGGCTTGGATTCTGTATACCACCCTTCTGGTTCGGCTCTTGGGCCTGCAGAAGAAGAAGCCTTTTGGAGCTCTGTTCCGGCTCGCACCCCCCGCATTTGGGTTGTTGATGATGACCCAGTGGTTCGTTGCTACATTATCAATGTTCTCAAAGGCTCTCAGTACTACGTGGAAAGCTGGGAAAGCGCCCGAGCAGCTTGGGATTCCTTGCAAAGCTTGGAAGAGAGCGAGTGGCCCGACATGGTGATCTGCGACTGGGTCATGCCTGAGATGTCGGGGGTAGAGTTCTGTTGCCGTCTCAAGGGATCCGCAGCAGGGCAGTTCGTCTATTTCATTTTGCTCACGTCCCGTTCTGAAGTTGAGGCTCGGGTAGAGGGGCTGGATGCGGGGGCGGATGAATTCATCACCAAGCCGGTCGATCCTGAGGAGCTGCGGGCGCGGGTGCGGGCAGGGTTACGTCTCCAGCGGCTCACCCAAGCTTTGGCCCAGGCCAACCGGCAATTGCGAGCCCGCAATGAGTTGTTGGAGTCTTTGTCTTTGACGGATCCCTTGACCGGGGCGTTGAACCGGCGAGCTCTGGATCAGGCGCTGCCCCATTTGCTCAAGCAGGTGGGGCCCCGCGGGGAGGCTCGCTACCGCTATCTCTGCCTGCTGATGATGGATGTGGATCATTTCAAGCAGGTCAACGACAGCTACGGCCACTACATCGGCGACTGTGTGCTGCAGGCCATCGTCGGGCGGCTGCAAAATCAACTGCGGCCTTCCAGCCTGCTCTACCGCTACGGTGGAGAAGAATTTGTTTGCGTTACGCCCGGGCTTAGCCCCCCCTGCTGCGGTCGCTACGCAGAGTCTCTGCGGCAGGCTATTGCCAAACGGCCAATTGACATCTCCCCCAAGCGCAGCTTGCCGGTTACCCTCAGCATTGGTGGGATCGTGCTCAGCGAAGACTACTGCCCAGAACCGGAAACCGCCTTGCAGCAGGCGGATAGCGCGCTCTACCAGGCCAAGCAGGCGGGGCGCAACCGAGTTCACATCCTCACCCCAACCCCAGAGGTTTATCTGCCCTCTTCCAGCGGATAGCCAGAGGCCACTGCCAAGGCTTCCAGAGAGCGAACGCCTGTGTAGGTGCGGCCATTGATGATCCAGGTGGGATAGCTGGTGATCCCCGCTTCTGTGCATTCTTGAGCTTGGGGAGTGCCGGGGCCGTTGGGGGAGCACTCCACGTAGGGCACTTGGTCGAAAGCTGCCCCGAACAGCTCTTTCTGATCTTGACAATGGGGGCACCAATAGGCCCCGTACATGGTGCCGCCGATCTGCCGCAGGTGGGCTGCCAACCCTACCGCCAGGGGGCTAGGCGGGGGAACTTGGTTGGCGTACACCCCAATCGTGGTCACCAACGTGAGAAAGCCTATGAGAATGTAGCCAAAGACCAGCTTGCCCCAATCCAACCAGCGGTGGCCCAGCACGGTCACCAGCCCCAGCCCCGCCACCAAGATGATCGCGGTGGTGCAATACATGCAGAATTGCCGCAGCACCGCCACCATCAGGTAAAGCATGTACATCTCAAAGGCGGTCATGGCGGAAACGAAGCCAAACAGGGCCGGCCAGCGCCACCGCTTCACCAGTGGGATCCCATCCGGCAGCACCGCCAGCGCCAAGACTCCCAAAAATCCCAACAGGCCAACAGCCGCGGTCGGGATCCCCAAAAACTCTGCCCAACGGCTGGAGAGCACCAGGTCACACCCCCCATCCCCCGTGCAGAAGGCAGCGGGCTGCTCCGTCAGCTTGGTGTAGGTGAGATAGGCCGTCAACAGGGATCCCAGGCCGGCCAGGATCGCCAAGATCAGACGGGAATGGCGCTGCAGCCAGGTCTCTTCTTGGGCTTTGAGTTTGAGATAAGAAGCCATGGCGTTTCAGGGGTTTCAGCAGTTGGACACCCCCGATTATAGTGGGGCAGAACTGGCCTCGTCCGTGGGCTCCGACGCAGAAGAGCCGCTTGAGCGCCGCACCTGGGCAGCAAACCTGTCTCCCAGCGGATCCAGCCCCCACAGGGATCCCAGTTTGGAGTCGGAGATAGGCCGGTCGCAGAGACCCCAACGGCGGCGGAAGTAACGGGCCAGATCTTTTTCTGCCAAGGCCAGATACACTGGGCGACCATGGGGACAAGTGTGGGGGTTGGCGGTGCGCTGCCAGGCTTCCAACAGCTTTTGCATCTGCTCCAGGGTCAGTGGGATCCCATTGCGCAAGGCCCCTCGACAGGCCACCGCCACCTGGGCTGCCTGCACATCTTGACAACGGCTGAGCTCTAGCAGGGATCCCTGTACCTCCTCTGGATCTTCCGATGCAAAGGCCAGAGGAATGCGTCGGATGAGATAGGTATTGGGGCCGAAGGGTTCTGGCTCCAGCCCCAACTGCTCCAACCGCTCCAGGGCTTGGGGCGATAGTCCTTGCAGCGTTATGGGCGTCTCCGGTGCTACCAGTTGCCAATGCTGCCGGATGTACTCGTAGCGAACTCGCTCGTGGGCCAGGTGCTGCTCCACCAGCCATAGCCCCTGGGGATGCTCCGCCAAGATGTAGATCCGATGCAGTTGGGCCAGCGCCCTGAGGGGAGGCAAGGGAGAAGTTGGCCGGTCAGAGGGAGGAAGATGGCTCTGAAAATCGGGCGAGACTCGATAGACCACCTTGGCCTCGCTGGCCCGGATCAGATGCACAGAGCGGCGGCTGGCCTGCTCGGATCCCGATTGCAGAAGGGCATGCAGGTGTTGGCGCAACTGCTCCTGGCGGGCCGTCAGATGCTCCAGGTAGAGCTCGCTTTTGGCAGGATGACGGTTCCAATCCACCTGTTCTGGGGGCAGGCGCAGGTGAACAACCACCAGCGGATGGCGGTGGCGGGGCAATGCGTGGTGAAAAACCGACTGGATTAGCCGTTGCCAGTCGGGCATCTGCACAAACCGGCCGTTGACGGCCACGCGGATCCAATCGGGGTGAGGGCGATGCAAGCGATCCGGTAGGCCCAGCACCACTTCCCAATCGCTGTCCCCATCCTGGATCCGCCGATAGCGCAGATCTGAGGGATCCACCTGCGGCAACACCTGCAGCAGCAGATCTTGCAGAGACTTTCCCGGCCAGAGGCTGAGCAGCAATTGCCCCTCCTGATGCACCTGCCAACTGACCCAGGGATGGGCTAGGGCCGCATTTTGCACCAGGGTTAGGAGCGAGCGAGTTTGGGGCAAAACTCGACGGCGCAGCGGCCAGTCGGCAAACAAATCCGCCACCGTCACCACCGTTCCCAAGGCAGTGGCTGCCGGCTGCTTGTGAACCAACTCCCCCTGTCGATCGTAGGCGGCCAGCCAGCCGTGAGCATCAGAAACGTGGCGGGTCTGAATGGTCAGGGATCCCAGCCGGGCCAGGCTGTGCAAGGCTTCGCCCCGAAACCCCAGGCTGCAACCGTCCAACTTGCTGGTGGTGTGGCGACGGGCCACCTGCTCCAGCTCCGAAGCGGGGATCCCTTGGCCGTTATCGGCCACCCGCACCTGCCAGCGGCTGGGCCAGATCTCCACCTGAATGCGGGTGGCCTGAGCATCGAGGGCATTTTCCAGCAATTCTCGCAGAGCAGCCCCCAGCGAGTCGATCACCTCTCCCGCGGCCATCTGGGCGATCCGCTCTGGGTTCAGGGGTTGGATTTTGGACATGGAGTGAGTTGAGAAAGCAGACTCTCTTCCTGCCAGCTTGTCGCCAAAAGGCCAACAGCGCCGAGCTTTAGCTTAGCTCTCTCCCTCTGTTGCCAGTGGACAGCGCCTTGCCAATGGTTTTCATTAACTTCAAGGCTCCCCTCAGGCCAAGTGAAGGATTGAGGTTCCGCCTTCCTGCCCATCGGTAACCGCCAAGAACTTCGAGAAACTTCGAGAACAAGAGAGCTGAGCGGGTGGCCAGTCATAAGGAAACCTTAAAATCCCAAGGCCAGCCATCAGCCTCTACTAGGATTTAAATAGTAAAATTTCTCATTAAGGAGGAGATTATGGCAGCACAGCAAGCTCCGGCCCGAGAGCTATTCAAGGAGGCTTTTGAGAATCGCTACACCTGGGACAAAGACTTTCCTGGCTACCGAGCTGAGATAACCTACTTTCCCAAAGAAGGTGACAGCAGCCTCTCCTTCTCAGGAGTTGTGAGTATTGACCGCAACATGAAGATCGATGTTGCCGGCGTCGAGGACGAGGAGATCCGCCAGAAAATACGGGAACAGATGTGGGAAGTCATGGTGCATCGCGTTCGTCATTCCTTCGACGAGGAACACGGTGGCCACACCTTTGCCTATGGAGAGCCACAAAATTCAGACATCACTGAAGTTCTTGTTTCGGGCTTATCTTCTACCGATAGGTACTGGGTTCAGGGCAAGCACATTCAAATGGTACATCGCCATCTTGCCAATCGGACAATTACAGTCTCAGTTCAAGAGTTTTACGATACAGGTGAGGGCTACCTACCCACTCACTACACTGCTGAGTATTGTAGCCCAGGAACTGGAGAAAAAACTCAAGCAAAGATGATCTACGAAGATCGTTATCAAAAAATAGGTCGGTATTGGATTCTGGTTGAGAGAAGAATTTGGGAAGAGCAGGATGGCCAAAAAAGTTCATCCCCTCAACTTTTCCTCTTCTCTAATATTCGATTTTTCGAATAGCTGAGAAAAATAAGTTTTTCTTTGCGGCTGTGGGCATCTCTCATTATAGAAGGTGATGAGGTGCTCACAGCCAAGCTCAAAACAGATGGCCACAGGGTACAGCCTGTTAAGGACTCAAGGGGTACAATAGTAGCACTTAGCAAACCAACTTCGGAAGGAGGATGGATTGATCAGTAGTAAAGAAGTCTTCACTATCTGCTCCATGCTATATTTCCCAATTCTGCAAAGCTGCCGAATAAAATGCTTCAACACCGACCACATCATCTCAATGGGATTCAACTCCGGCGCATACACAGGCAGGTATAGGATTCGTGCTCCTGTCCCCCTAATCAATTCCTCAACTTCCCGACTCTTGTGGATATTTAAATCCTTCCTCGCATCTAGCTTCGGACATAGCTCGCTTCTCAAAAACTCCAAAAAGTCTCCTTTCTTCATCCCACCCTTGATGACACGACAGCCAACTACACCTCTCAAGGAAATAGCTCCAATAACCGTATACTTTTCACCCTTGTATCTCTGACGATAATGATAAGCCCTTTGACCACGTAAACTCCGAGATACTCTCCGCTCCATTCCCTCCCAGACTCCCGTCTGGTCGATGGCAATCAAATCCTCCGCTGGAATATTCCTGACTTCTTGACTATAAGCTAGTCGTTCCCTTTGCACCTCCTCTTCTTTGACTTTTGCACTGCGGTAGGTCTTTTTTTTAGAGTCATTCCTTGCTTTTTCAAGAAATTATGTATCGTGACGATGCTTACATTGATTCCTAAGCGCTCGCGCAACAGTTCTTGATACTGCCACAGGTAGAAGTCTGGGTGTTCTGTAATAATTGCGATCACTTCCTGCCGATGTTGTTCCAAAATGCCCACTCGCTTGGTGCCTGCTTTCTTAGGGGCTAAATCTTGAGTTTGTTGGTACTGTCGCACCCAGCGGTGTACTGTTCTTTTGGTAACCATGAAGCGTTTAGCTACCTGGCGGATGGAGGTGTTACCTGCCTGATAGGCTGCTACAACTCTTTGCCGCAAATCCAAAGAATGAGTCGGCATTCCTTTCTCTCCTTCCTCTTGAATACCTGTACCCTATTTTAAATTAAAAGGCTGTATCTTTTTTGGAGTTACCTATGTCTAAGCTGGACTCAAAAAATGCACCTGGACACCAGGTACTGGCTGCGGCAGGTAAAAAGGCACTTCGACCGGGGGGCTTTGGCGCTACCGAACGGCTCTTCAAGTTTGCCGAGTTCCGTCGAGGAGAAACTGTGCTGGAACTTGCCTCAGGCCTTGGCTACACGGCTATTCGATTGGCAAAGCGCTATGGCATACATGTTACCGGCATTGAGAAAAATCCAGATAACATTGCTCACACTCGCGCTAATGTTTCTGCAGCAGGGCTAGCCGGCCAAGTTGAGATCCTCGAGGGCGATATCTTTCACCTAGATCAAATCGATCAGAAATTTGACTATGTCTTGGCGGAAGCTATTTTAACAATGCAGTCCGATGCAGGAAAATCTAAGATTTTGTCAGGGATTTACAATTGCCTCAAGCCAGGGGGTAAGTTCCTCAGCCATGAGCTGCGAGTTGAGGGATCCAACAGCGACGCTATCCGCAAGGAGTTATCCTCCGTAATCCATGTCAATGCCAATCCTTTATCTACTGACAGCTGGCTTGCAACTGTTCAGCAAGCAAATCTTACGGTTGTCCAGTATGCCACCGGCCCCTTAACTTTGCTCAATCCCGTTGCTATTGCTACAGAGGAAGGATTGCCGACGCTCTTAACTATGGTGTGGAATGTGCTTACACGTCCTGTAATCCGGCAGCGGATCTTATCTATGAAGCAAATCTTTAGCCGATATCGAAATAACCTAGGCTACATCATACTGATTGCCAAGAAGGAGGCTTAATGATGTCTCTTGTCTCCCCTGAGTCACCTTTTTTGCAGCTCAAAGATCACATTGCTTATTCTGTGGAAGGAGTTCTCAGCAAGATCATTTGGAAAAGTGAAGTCTGCCAACATACTCTTTTCTGTATGGCGGGAGGCACAAGTATTTCCGAGCATACCTCCACAAGGGACGCTACTCTCCACGTCATTGAAGGAACTGGAGTCTTAACCCTTGCAGGTGAGAAGATCTCTCTATCTCCGGGCATATTTGTCTTAATTTCGGCAAATGTTCCCCATGAGTTAGAAGCCACTGCTGACCTTGCTTTTGTTCTGACTTTATCAAAGGCAAGTTAAGAACGCCGCCTTTTACTCAGCCAGCCGCTTAACATCGCCAAAGCAAACATTCCCAGCAAAGCAAAGCCCAGCAGCCACCTTTCCTGCTCTAGGATCCCTGCCCCCAGAGCCACTACTGGGGGTGTAGAGACGGCAATGCCCAAAGCTAGGGCGAGAAGAAAGTTCTGCCATTTTATTTGGGTTAGGCCGGCGGCGTAGGCGACAAAGTCGAATAGGCCCGTCATTAAAAAACCAGCTGTAAGAAAAATATTGTTTTCCAGATAGTTAGCTGAAAGGGCATCGACTTTGTACATCCATTGTCGCCCAACTACTCGCTGTACTAGGTCTCTACCAAACTTTCTGGCTAGGTAGAAGTTAAATGTACAAGAGATAAAATCAGCAATTGCAATGTAAAGGATTCCCGATCCAAATCCAAAGAGGGCTCCTGCCAAGATGGAGTAAAGGGTGCTGGGTATGGCAGGAATAATAATACTCAGGGAGCGTAATCCAATCAGGGCAAGGGGTGCCCAGGGGCCTAGTTTTGCTATAAATTCTCGAGTTGCCTCTGGATCTAAGCGACGGGCCAGCAAGATGGCAGCTAACAGGACAACAAGCAACAACAGCAGTGAGAGGATGTCTTTCCTTTTTCTGGAATTGATTTTGCTGCTAGAGGACAAATCCTCTGAGGGGGTAGGGGACGATCCTACTGACTCGCCATCTGCTGACTTGTCAAAGGTAGTGCCGGGCGGATAATAGAGTTCATCCTTCAGGATCCAACCTGTTTTCTGTTGCAGATAGGCATGTGTGCTCAAGCCCAGACGCTTTGCCTCGGTGGCAACAGCCTTGTAGTCTAAGCCCAATAGCTCGCAGAGCTCTTTTTGTCGAATACCAGAAGGTGGCTGCATAGGGCAAAAGATCTCTACTTTCTCTGCTAGATGCTTAAGGTTTCCGAGGGATGCTCGAAGTAGGCATGATTTTCATAAGGCTTGTTTTGCTAGTGTAGAAGGTGTCATGTATTTTGCTTTTTAGAGGTTGATAATGATCTTGTGTATTGGCGATGTTCTTAGTTTAGCAGAATTGCAACAGATTCTGTCCCTCATAGCCGATGCTGAATTTGTGGATGGTGCTCTGACGGCAGGCTGGAATGCCAGGCTTGTCAAAAACAATAGGCAAATGCCAAAGGGATCCCTTCAGCAACGGAAGATAGAGGAGATTATCTTGGCAGCTCTAGAGCGTAATTTGTTGTTCCAGATGGCTGCCCGGCCCAAGCTCATTCATTCCATTTTAATTAGCTGCTACGAAGCGGGAATGTCCTATGGCACTCATACCGACGATGCGCTGATGCTCGATCGGCATCAGCTGATGCGCACGGATATTTCCTTTACGCTATTTCTAAGTGCCCCTGAAGACTATGATGGCGGTGAGCTGAAGATCGAGAGTAGCGAGGGGGAGCAAGCCTACAAGCTGCCGGCGGGTGCTTTGATCCTCTATCCTGCTTCCACCTTGCACCGAGTTGAGCCTGTAACCCGTGGGATCCGCTATGCTGCCGTCAGTTGGGTTCAAAGCCTAATTAGGGATCCGCAAGAACGCGAGATCCTCTTTGATTTACAGACTGTGCGGCAGCAGATGTTTCAGGAATCGGGCAAGACACGCCACTTTGATTTGATCTCCAAAGTTTACGCGAACCTGCTGCGGAAATGGGCAGAGCTCTAGAGGGATCGAAGAAAATAGAGCAGGGCTTCTCTGTCTTCAGCAGCCATATTTTTAAAGATCTCGCGGGAGCGTTCAGCTTCTCCCCCATGCCAGAGAATGGCCTCCTCGAGGCTGCGGGCGCGGCCATCGTGCAAATAGCCGGAGGAGGGCAGAACTGTCTGCGACAAGCCGATGCCCCACAAAGGGGGGGTGCGCCATTCTCGGCCCGTGGCCTCGAAGTCAGCGCGGTCATCTGCTAGTCCTTCGCCCATGTCATGCAACAGCAAATCGGTGTAGGGGTGGATGACTTGGTTGGCCAGGGCAGGGATCTCATGAATGCCGGTTTGTAGCTCTGGTCGGTGACACTTGGCGCATTGGGCTTGGACGAAGAGCTTTTCCCCTCGCTGAACTTGGGGATCCTGCCAAAGGGCGCGGCCAGGCACGGCCAGGGTTTGCACGTAAACGGTTGTCGCTTGGAGAGTGGCCTCGTCGATATCTTGGCTGCCATCCGCGGCCGGAAAAAGAGGATTCGTGACACCCATGTCGTTGGCGTAGGCGGCCGCAGTTTGTTGCCTGAGGTTGGGGGTATTGGCTTTCCAACCAAACCGTCCCAGCACCAGACGCTGCTGCTCTTGATCCCAAACCAAGTTGGGGCGGCCAGAGATGCCATCCCCATCGGCGTCGTCAGGATCGGCTGCTGCCAGGATCCTAGAAGCGGGAACGGCCTCCAGTAGGCCCGCTCCAAACACCGGCTGGGGGATCCGCAGGGAGATGAGGACAGGATCGATGGGCGATCCCTCCAGAGTTAACAGCTTTACAACAGGAGAACGCAGCCTGTAGGGAGTTCCGTCGGCGTACTCTCTGGTCTGCTCTACCCAGTGCAACTCCACCTTGGCCTCTGGCCGATAGCCCCGAACGGCCTTTTCTTGAACCTGCGTGCCGATGCCGGCCACAGGGGGAGTGTTGCTATGAGGAGCAATGGCCTCCCATCCAAAAGGCTGGGGATCCCCGCTTCTATCCAGGGATCCAACCTGGCTGACTCTGACGACCCGCTGCCCCTTGTCAGGAAAACCTCGGCCGTTTTTAACATGACAACCGGCGCAGGAGTTGTTGTTGAACAGAGGCCCAAGGCCGGGGTTAACAGGCGCCGGAGCGGTGACGAAGCGAGCCTCAAAGGCGATGTCCCCCAGGGCATGCAACCTGGCCCAGCGGGGATCCAAGTTGGGAGCCGGCTGCTCGTAGGCTGTTGAGGTGCGGTTCCAAAGGGTTGTTTCGCCACCCGCTCGAGGGGGCAATGGCTGGGATCCCTCTGGGGCAGCGGGGAAAGCCAGAAAGCTCGCCGCCCAAAGAGAGGCCAATCCCAGCATGAAAATCTGGAGAAGACGACGCATCGGCTATCAAAATATCGGCAACTCAGCTCTTTTGGGACTTTCTTACTACTGCAGGAGCGGCACAACTTCCTGAGCAAAGCTGTCGAAAGCGTCTTCAATTTTTTCCATAGCGGCAGTAATAGATCCACGGGCATTGGCATCGCAAAGGCTTTTTTCGATAGGGGCAGGGATCCCCTGGAGAGCCGCCGCCGCTGCTTGTAACTCCGACTGAATTTGACTATCCAAATTGGGATTGATGTCCCGGACAAATTGGCTCAGGCCACGACCTTTTCTATCTCTAAATCCGCCCAAGTAAGCATACTGAACGCTGCGCACATTGGCCTGGAACTCCGGCAGCGAATGGTGGGCAAAGCGACTTTCCAGCAGAAAAGGATTTTGCTGGGCGAAGGCTTCGCCAATTTTGACCTTGCCCAGCTCGTCCAACATGCCGAGAATACCTTGGGCTATTTCTTCAGCAGCAGCTTGCAGCGTGAGATAACTCTTGCTGCCCTCGCCGGCTTTTACCCATTCTTCGCGAAAAGCAGGCAGCCCTTGCACTCCCTCTGTCCAGCTTTTGAGCAGCTTTGCCGCCGTATCCGCCAAAACTGGGCCAAGGGCAGCCAAGTACTCCCGATCCCGCTCGGTAAAGTCTTGCAAAGACTTGTTGTTATCCACGCCAAAGAGCAAGAAGGCCACGGCATGAAATCCCTTTTGCCCGCTTTCCAACTCGGCCACGGTCTCTGGAGTGAGGGGATCGCCGCTGTTGAGAACTTCCAGCACCTCCACCTCGTTCAGGGGCCATTCGTCCAAATCCGCATCCAGCCCCAAATAAGCCGCCGGCCCAAAGGCAAAAGCCTCGCTCTCCTCCCAAGTGATGCGGGCAACAGACCAAGCCTGGCGAGCCGCTTGCAAAGTCTGGGCATTGGGATCTTGCACGAAGGCCTGGATGGCCTGAGACAGGGCCTGGGTATCGGCGACCAACTGCTCATAGGCAGGGATCACCACCTGATCGGCAAAGTCGAGCAAAATCTGCCGATCCTGAAACCGCTGCTCAGGAGAGAGCACAACGGCTGGCCGGCGAGAGCCTGCCCCTTCTTCCCCACCCTCGCCGCCGCCATCCACCGGGATAGGCCGACACTCCGGGTTCATTTGAGCTGCCTGCTGAGGCGAAGCCTGGCTCAGGGCCGGTGGATCCCCGCCGCCCGCAGCCGAGGGATCCTTTTGGGTTTCCCCGCAAGCGGCCCCGCTGACCAGAACATAAAGCCCTATCCCCGTCCACAGCTTCAGATACCTCGACATCTCCTCCGACTCCTTTGCCCTCGACTTGGCCAACTTTGGCTTGATTGTAATCCAGCTATTGCGACTCAATCTTAAGAAGGGAGAGATTTTTATCACCGGCTGCCACCGGATCGCCCGGCTCGTCCCTCTGCGGGCCAGCTTCCATCTGCAGCTTCCCCAGGTGGGGCTATGGGCGGATACAAGTCCGACTCTTAACAAAACTTAACTCTAAAGACATTGATATTTGTTTGCAAGAAGCCTAGAGTAGGTCACAGCTCGCTGTTGAGATTTACTCTCAACAGTTGGTTACGTGTCTCGAAAGGATGTGTCCGTGCGGCCAGAGGCGGGCCTGGGGCAAGGTCTCTGGCCTTTTCCTAGAAAAGCTTGTTTAGAAACGCAAGAGGAGCGGAGATGACAGCGACGACACTCAAGCAAGAAGGGGGATCTAGCTCGCAACAACAGATCCCGTGGTGGGCGGGCAACGCCCGTTTGACCGATCTTTCTGGCCGGCTGCTGGGGGCGCATGTGGCCCATGCCGGGCTGATCGTTCTCTGGGCAGGGGCGATGACCCTGATCGAGTTGGCCAAGTTTGACCCCAGCCGACCGATGTATGAGCAGGGGCTGATTCTCTTGCCCCACCTGGCCAGCTTGGGGCTGGGGGTGGGATCCGGCGGGGAAGTCCTGGATACGGATATCTACTTTGCGGTGGGAGCGATCCACCTCATCAGCTCTGCCTTTTTGGGGTTTGGCGGCATTTTTCATGCCCTGCGCGGGCCGGCGGTGCTGGATCCCAAAGCCTTTCCCCTGTTTAGCTACGACTGGCAAGACAAAAACAAGATGACCACCATCCTAGGGATCCACCTGGTGCTGCTGGGATTGGGAGCCTGGCTTTTGGTGCTCAAGGCAGTGGTGTTTGGCGGCTTGTTCGACCCGGTGGCAGGAGAGGTGCGCCTGGTGTCTCCCAACTGGAACCCCTTTGGCCACCTGTTGGGCATAGAAGGGCGCCACTGGATCGCCGGGGTGGACACTTTAGAAGACGTGGTGGGCGGCCACCTCTGGCTGGGCTTGCTCCTGGTGGCAGGTGGGGTTTGGCATATCGCGACCAAGCCTTTTGCCTGGGCAGAACGGATTTTTATCTGGTCTGGGGAAGCTTATCTTTCCTACAGCTTGGGAGCTTTGGCCTTGATGGGATTTATTGCCGCCTATTTCGTTGCCGTTAACCCAGTGGTCTATCCCGAAGTTTTCTATGGGCCGCTGCTGCAGGTGGGCTTGGATCGCTATCCCTTCTTTGAGCAAGGGGGAGCTCTCACATCTAGGGTTTGGCTGGCCAATGCCCATTTTTGGCTGGCCTTTTTCTTCCTTCAGGGCCACCTGTTCCATGCCCTGAAAGCGCGAGGGTTCAATTTCCGTACCGGCAGAGTAGAACTTGCAGCGCAGCAGGCCTAACGGCAATCTAGCCATCTGATTTTGAGCTTTGCACTTGCAGTTTCGAGGTAGGAGCAATGGCAAAAGTAGGTCTATTTTTCGGCACTCAAACCGGAAATACCGAGAGAGCCGCTGAGATGATCCAAAAAGAGCTGGGCGAAGACAATGTAGATTTGATCAACATTGCCGAGGCCACGGTTGAGGACTTTGATAGGTACGACTACTTAATCATCGGCTGTCCAACTTGGAATATCGGGGAGCTGCAGGCCGATTGGAATGGGTTTTTCCCCTATTTGGATGAAATCGATTTTTCCGGTAAGACGGTAGCCTATTTTGGAGTTGGGGATCAGTTGGGCTATCCCGACAACTTTCAAGATGCCATGGGGATCCTGGCCCAAAAAATTGCCGAGCGCGGCGGAAAAAACGTCGGCTCCTGGCCTACAGAAGGCTACGAGTTCAATGAGTCCAAGGGAGTGGTTAACGGCGAGTTTGTCGGCCTTGCTCTGGATGAAGACAATCAGCCGGAGCTGACGGAAAAACGAATTAAAGAGTGGACGGCCAAACTCAAAACACTCTTCAATCTGTAATCTCAAACTCGGCTTCTTAGCTTGTTGTGGATACTGTGGGAGTTTGTCATGACTGGCGCAGTTCTATCTTCATCGCCTACCTCTGCTGAGGGATCCCCTCAGGTGAGCTGGCTGGCGGGCAATGCTCGCTTGGTGAATCTGTCCGGAAAGCTGCTGGGGGCCCACGTGGCCCATGCGGGGCTGATCATGCTGTGGGCCGGCGGCATGACCTTGTTCGAGGTGGCCCACTGGGATCCAAATCAACCTATGTACAGCCAGGGGCTGATTTTGTTGCCCCATCTGGCCAGCTTGGGCATCGGCGTCAACGCAGAAGGGGTGGTTACGGATCCCTATCCCTTTTTTGTCGTGGGCGTTCTGCACCTAATTGCCTCGGCAGTGCTGGGGGCAGGAGGGATCTTCCATGCCCTTTTGGGACCAGAGGTGCTGAGCAAGGGGAAAACCTTTGCCGAGTTTTTCGGCTACGACTGGGAAGATGACGACAAGATGACCACCATCCTGGGGATCCACCTGCTGCTGCTGGGGCTGGGTGCATGGCTGCTGGTGGCCAAGGCTCTCTTTTGGGGAGGGCTGTACGATGCCAACCTGGGCCGCGTGCGGATCGTTGCGGATCCCACCCTCAATCCGCTGCGGATCTTCGCCTACTTGACGCCGCTGATGGGTCAGCAGGGCATGGCCGCCGTGGACAACCTGGAAGACCTGGTGGGGGGACACATCTACGTGGGCCTGCTCTGCGTGCTGGGGGGATGGTGGCACATAGCCACGCGCCCCTTTGCCTGGGCCAAGCAAGTCTTGATCTACTCGGGCGAAGCCTACCTCTCCTACAGCCTGGGGGCCCTGGCTTACATGGGCATCTTGGCGGCCTATTTTGTCAGCGTCAATGAGATCGCCTACCCTGCGGCTTTTTACGGGCCGCTGGGGCTGGCCGCTGACGAAAGGGGAATTGTAAGCAGCCGTACCTGGTTGGCTACAGCCCACTTTGTCTTGGGGATCCTGTTTTTGGCGGGGCACATCTGGCATGCCATCCGGGCGCGGGCGGCGGCCAGCGGCTTTGACTTCCAGCGCGGGGGCTGGGTGCGAGCCACAGATCCCCAGGTGGGCAACTTGGACACGCCGGTAAACCAGGGCGATCTCACCCTGCTGCTGCTGCAAAACCTGCCCATCTACCGGGAGGGCTTGTCGCCTTTCCTGCGCGGTTTGGAGATCGGCATGGCCCATGGGTACTTCCTGGTGGGGCCGTTTTACAAGTTGAGTCCGCTGCGGAATTCGGAGCAAGCCCTGACGGCAGGTACGCTGGCGGCCATTGGTCTGGTGCTGATCCTAACGGTTTGTCTTTCGATCTATGGACGAGTCTCTTTTCCGCGCTCGCGGCTGGTGGCGGTGGTGAACACCCCCTATGGAGAGGTGGCCTATCCGACGCCGGGAGTGCAACTGATGGCGGAATCGCAGGGATCCCCTCAGCCGGTGCGAGTACCGGCAGGATCGGAGGACTTGCCCGAAAACTTGCGCACCCGTGCCGGCTGGAGCCAGTTGGCGGGAGGGTTTCTGGTGGGCGGCGTTGGCGGTGCCCTGTTTGCCTACATGCTCCTGAACAGTGCGGACGTGTTGGCCCAGATTTTGCCTGGGCTGTGAATGAGGTTTGAGGCTCCCTGGTTCGGGGATCTGCAGAAAGGAGAGGGGTATTGTCCCCTCTCCTCTATCCAGATCGGCTCGGATCCTTTGGGCCGCATTTTCCAATGGCAATTGCACTGTTCACAATTGCATGGTTCAACCGCACTTTGCCGGTTGGTTTCTGGCTACTGGACTTTGTAGATCTTTTGTTTGGCTAGCAGCCTTGATGGTTTTAACAGTCGAGATGGAATAGCGAATATGAGTTTAAGCTCCGCTTCTGCGCTCGCTTTTGAGGCCCTGTATCTGGGCATTTCTCCCAGTCTCAAGCTCTTTGATCAGCCTTTATTAGGATCCCTGGGGAAATGCTTTCGGATAGCCTACTGGGAGTACCACCAAACCCAGGATGAGCCTTGTAGCCTGGAGACTGTAATCACGCTGCTATACGAATATCTCAAAGCTTGGGATCGACCCGTTCATCTTATCGGCCACGGCTTGAGCGGGGTGGCCGCTTATCTTTTTGCCTGCCGTTACCCACAGCGGGTACAGTCTCTGACCTTGCTGGCCGTGGGAGGTTGGCCTGCTACCACTTGGCATGCCCATTTCTATGTGCAGCGAAAAATCTTTTGCTGGAGTCGGGAACAACTCTTGGTGCGTATAGCCCAGAGCCTTCTACCTACTTCAGAACAGCGGCGAGCACGCTCACTCTCCTATGCTCTGGCTAAAGATTTGGATACTTCTCCCATACCTCACTCCCTATTTCAGGTGATAGCGATTCCAGCCCAGAAAGTGTCGGTGCCGATGTTGGTTTGCGCCAGCAAGGATGACCCCATTGTGGATCCTGCTTCGCTCGAGAAGTGGAGAAACCACCTAAAGCCAGGGGATCAAATGTGGTTTTGCCCTGGGGGGCGACACTTTTTTCATTATTCTTTTCCAAGTTTGGTCAATCTGAAAATAATGGATTTTTGGCAGGAATTGCGTAAACTTCAGCCCAGCATGGCTTAGGGCGGCTGGACTTTCGCGGGATGATAGAATGGCTACTCATCCAAACAGCAGAGGAGCTCCGTTTGCAGCTAGGGCGAAGCAGCCCAGGTGGAGCCCCTGACAACAGGAAAACGGGCAGGGGTGGAATGAGGCCATTGAGCTCCCGGTAAAATTGATAGAATAGGGCAAGCCCCCAACTTGGATAGGGAATGGGCTTGACCGCGGAATCCTCGGCTATGTTCGACAAACTGCTCTTTCCCATCGATAACTCGCGTGAGACCAGCCACGCCTTGCCCTTGGTGGCGGACATAGCACAGCGCTACAAGAGCCAAGTGTATTTGCTTTCTGTGCTGGATGATACGGAGCTTGACCCGGAGCGAGCCGAGCAAGCTCGGCAAAACATCCACAACCTGCTTAAGCAAACGGAGTCCGGCCTGCATCAAATCGGCCTCAGCAACGTCAAGAGTGAGTATCGAGAGGGGAAGGTGCCTTTTGTCATCTGTGATGTGGCAGACGAGCTGGAGATCAGCCTGATCGTGATGGGCTGCCGTGGCCTCACCCTGTCTGGAGAGGGGCAGAACAACTCTGTAAGCCACCGCGTGATCGATCTCTCCCCCTGCCCAGTGTTGGTCGTGCCCTGAGGAGAGGGATCCCATTAACGGTATTCTCTGGAGTACGCCAAGGCCAGCTCTTGTTAAGGCGCTTGGGTGTTGCCTTGTGTAACAGCAAGGGCGTAATCTTTTGTCTTGCCCGGAGGTCTGCAGTACAACGAAGAGCGAGATACAGCTTTTCCCGACGTTGTGGGGGGTCTCAGTAGGATCCCGGCCCCGCATACGTTTGTACCGACTTCAGGAAGTGTCCCTGGAAAAAGCTGTGGGCCCCATTGCTAGCAACAGCCGGTTAGTTCCACTTTTGGGAATCGTCATGGAAAGTCGTGGTTACAACAAGTCTTCACAGAAGAGCTTTGAGTTGATGCGGCATTTCGCAGAAACCTACGCCAAACGCTCCGAGACCTTTTTCTGCTCGGATCCGTCAATTACAACGGCGGTGATCGAGGGCTTGGCTCTGCACAAAGAGCAGTTGGGCGCCCCGCTGTGTCCCTGTCGTTTTTACGAAGACAAAGAGGCGGAAGCAAAAGCAGGCTATTGGAATTGCCCCTGTGTACCCATGCGGGAGCGAAAAGAATGTCACTGTATGCTGTTTTTGACGCCGGATAACCCCTTTGCCGGCACCAGCCAGACCTTACAAGAGGTGCCTCTGGAATACCAAACCACCAAATGACAGCGCCTGGCAGAGGTCGGGAAACAGAGGCAGGCTTTGGAAAGGTGACAGGGCTCGGTATAATCGGAAAGCTGTTGGGCAACGGTTATTTGCACGAGGAGGAAACGCTCTTATGACTCCCTCACTTGCTAACTTCCTCTGGAGCTTGGTGGCCGGTGCAGTTGTGCTGGGGACTCTCTTTGGTGCCATCATCTTGGTCAGCCAAAGGGATAAAGTGCGTCGTCGCTGAGATCCCTGCTCGTCGGCACCTGCCCGCCGATGCTTCGCTTTTCCCTGTACCGCGGTCGCCGGGTGGGGGGAGACTCGGGTGCTGAGATGTGGCTGCGGTACACAATTGCCGGAGTGCTTCACCCCTGTTGTCAAGAACCCAGCCGGGTTGGGTGACCAGCAGAGCATCCATAGCACCTTATGATCAAAAGCTGAATCTAGCGACACCCTGGGGCTCCCTTGCCGGCATTGACCCACCCCTTGTATTACTGGCGGCAAAAAAACCGCTACTACCACGAGGATCTAGAGCGGCTGCATCGCTTTTTTGTCCCTGCCGGTTTGCGCATCTTGGAGATTGGTTCCGGCACGGGATCCCTGCTCAATGCCTTGCAGCCCAGCTTCGGGGTGGGGATCGACCGGGATGCGGACATTGTTGCCCAAGCTCAGGCAGAGTTTCCCCATCTCCATTTCCGGGTGCAAGATGCCCACACGCTGGACAAAGGGGATCCCGTCTTGGCGGAGCCTTTTGATGTGATCTTGCTCGTCAATACCCTGGGCTACCTGGCCGACATCCAGCAGGTTCTCCAGCAGTTGCGCCGCTTCTGTACCCCACGCACCCGCCTGATCCTCTCCCACCACAACCCGCTCTGGGAGCCGATTCTGGGCTTGGCAACCGCTCTCAAGCAACGGATGCCTCTGCCGGCAGCCAACTGGTTATCGGCAGCCGATGTGGCCAACCTGCTGCACTTGGCAGGATACGAGGTCATTCAGCAGGGCAAGCGGCTGTTGTTGCCGCGGCGGATCCCGTTCCTTTCGACTGTGATCAACCGGGTGATTGCCCCATTGCCCGGGATCAACGCCCTCTGCCTGACAGAGTACACGATCGCTCGCCTGCAGCCCGACCCGGCTTGGGATCCCCCCCCTGAGCAGCAGCCTTCCTGCACGGTGGTGATTCCGGCTCGGAACGAAGCGGGCAACATTCGCCGCTGTGTGGAACATTTGCCCGAGATGGGATCCCGCACCGAGATCATTTTTGTGGAGGGGCATTCCAGCGACGGGACTTGGGCCGAGATCCAGCGGGTGCAGGCGGAATACCAAGGGATCCGCAATATCCGGGCTCTGCGGCAGGAGGGCAAGGGCAAGGGGGATGCGGTGCGCAAGGGGCTGGCTGCCGCTACAGGGGATGTGTTGATCATCCTCGATGCCGATTTGACGGTACAGGCAGAGGACATGCCCAAGTTTTTCCGGGCTGTGGCTTCTGGGCGGTGCGACTTTGCCAATGGCTGTCGCCTTATCTACCCCCTGAAACCGGAGGCAATGCCTCGGCTGAACCAATGGGCCAATCGTTTTTTTGCCGCTCTCCTCTCCTATATTCTCGGCATCCGCATCAAAGATTCCCTCTGTGGCACCAAGGCCCTGTGGCGGGAGGATTACCAGCAGATTGCCAAGCTGTGCCAAGAGTGGGGGGATTTCGACCCGTTTGGAGATTTTGACCTGTTGCTGGGATCCGCCAAGCGCACCCTGAAGATCCTGGATATCCCCGTGCGCTATTTCCCCAGAACCTATGGTCGCTCCAACATTCACCATGTGCGAGAGGGGCTGCGGCTGCTGCAGATCTGTGGCTTTGCCCTCAAGCGCTTTAAGGGATACTGAAGTTTGCTCTGACCCAAAGGTGCCGGTCTGTACTTCTGTCGAGGCAGGGCCAGTCTTTGCAAGTGCTTCTCCGTATTTGGGATCCCTGCTCAGCTACCCAGAACTCGTTACAATAATTGGTCAATTGGATCACTGTAACGTGTGGATTGGCCCTGATGGGGAGTGCCACAGGAACAAGCAATGGGAGAATCCGTATTGAGCAGGCTGGGCCAATGGATCTCAAATACCCCCCTGCGCTCCCTTGACCAAGCTTATGAGGCTGCCCTGCGCATTAAAGCCATCGAGGATCAATACTTCCAGGGAGGATCCATCGGCAGCAACGGGCAACATGGCCAGAATGTCAGCCGCTACTTTCAAATTCAACTGCGCCGGCAACTGCGCCAGATCGATCTGCGTTTGGCAGAGTTCAGAGCCAGCAGCGCCTTTTCTCGCCTGCCGGATCCCGAGCAAAATGGCAGCGGCCCTACTTCTGCCCAAGATAAAGCTCAACAACTCCATGCCGCTGAGGCCAATGTTTCTGAAAGCAGCAGCGAAAACTCCGAGAATGGTTGCCAGAGACGAGATCTTTCCATTTTGGAGAAACTGCAGTTTATCGATCAGGTGACTTCTCGATACAAACGCCCGACCAGAAAATCCCAGCCCATCTCTGCTTCAATTTCCACTTCACCTGAGCCTCTCGAACCGCCAGAACAACCTACCTCAACTGAACCCAGTTCTTCTAATGTCTCTGTCAAGGCAGGCTCCGGCAATGGCGCTGCCCCGGTCGCTTCCAAAGCTGCGATTCTGCCCCGTTCTATTCTGCGCACGGCCAGCCAAATCCGCCGTGAGCTGAGTTCCCAGGCCGAGGAGGAACTGATCCAAGAGTATCGGGAGGCTCGCATTCGCACACTGGTATCGATTCGTTTTCTGTTGTTGTTGGCCGTTTTGCCTCTGCTCACCCAGATCCTCTCGAAAAACTTTCTGTTTGGGCCATTGGTGGATCACTTCCAACAACGGGAGCCTGCCATTGTGGCTCTAAGCCACGAATTCCAAGAAAAAGCCCTGTCAGAGTTCGAGTTTTTCAAGGAAAGAATAGAATTTGAGCGAGCTTTGCACCATCAACCCCCAGAGTGGGATCTGGAATCAGAAGAGCAACTGTCCATGAAGGCAGAGGAACTGCTGAAAAAATATAGCCGTAGGAACTCGGAAGGATTGAAGAATATCCTTGCTGATTTGCTTTCGCTGCTGGTGTTTGGCTGGCTTATCTTTATTGGGCGTGAGGAAATCGAAGTCCTCAAGTCTTTTTTGGATCGTCTGATCTACGGCCTCAGCGACAGTGCCAAGGCTTTCATTATCATTCTTTTTACCGATGTGTTTGTCGGTTATCACTCACCCCACGGCTGGGAGGTGCTGCTGAGTAATTTGGCTGCTCATTTGGGGGTACCGGAGAACCGCGATTTTATCTACGGCTTTATTGCTACTTTTCCGGTTTTCCTAGATACGCTTTTTAAGTATTGGATCTTTCGCTATCTAAACCGTGTATCGCCGTCTTCGGTGGCCACCTATCGGGCTATGAACGATTAAGGGTTCGCAGTTGCATTTCAAACTGGGTTGAGACGCTTCCCAAGCGCTCCTTGCCGCTGCCGTAACCATCCACAACCTCTCTCAGAGGAAGAAAGAAGTTGGGGATCGACCTGACGAATCGTTTGATTGCCATTTGAAGCAACCGTAATTCGAGTTTCCTGAGTTAGCTGGGCGGGCGTAAGGATTGTCGATGGCAGAACCCGCAGACAAACCAACGCTCCAATTCGGCGGCAGGGGTAGGACAGCGGCAGGCGGGGCAAGGGAACAGGTTTTGCTGGGTTTGTTGTTGCTTCACCACTCTGGCCCAGCGCTCGAAAGCCACTTTCGGGTCGGAGGTGGGCTGTTTTGGATTGGGGCTGCGACAGGATCCAGGGCGTTGTCCATCTTGGTCTGCTAGGCGGGGAGCGCCATAAAACTTGCTGGTCAGCTCCGCATCAGGATGGGGGGCAGCCGGGCTGGATCCCTTGTGCCAGGCACCAGAGCTGAAGCGGATATCGCTGAGGGGAGATTGTAGCCGGCTGTTGAGTTTCCTGAGAATGATCTGGCGTTGCAAGGTTAAGTTTTGTGCCCAGGCCGGGGTAGAGGTGGCCACCTGCAGCACCTGTCGGCGCAGGCTGAGAGGATAGGTTTGGGCGGCTACGGCCTCTCCGACGAGTTCGGGCCAGAGCTGCCGCAGGGTTTGCATTTGCTTCAGTTCAGCCCAACGGGGATGGCTGCCAAAGCTTCCCAGTACCTCATCTAACCGCTGCAACATGGTGTCGATAGGGTGTCAATGGCAGGCAATAGCTTAGGAAACACCATTTTGGTCTTCCGGCGATTGAGCCGCTTCTTTGAGGGCAGAGTGAATGGAGTCGGTATCGGGCAAAGAAGGGGATCCGCCATTTTGACTGAGGGGGGCAAATCCCTCTAGGCTGCGGATATGAATATCTTGTTGCGGGAAGGGGATGCGGATCCCACGTCGCCGAAACTCAGCCTCGATCAGGAAGTTTAGCTCGCTGATCAAGACAAACTGATCTTGAGGACGGTTGATCCACACCAGCAGCTCAAAGTTAAGTGCAGAAGGGCCAAAGGACTTGAGCCAGACTTGGGGGGCAGGGCTGCTCAACACCCGAGCATTTTCTCTGGCGGCGCTGAGCAGGGCTTCGGTAACCAAGGCGGTATCGGAGCCGTAGGCCACGCCCACAGGAATGTGAATGCGACAGCGGGGATCCCGGTAGCTCCAGTTCACCACCTTCGATTCGGTAAAGCGGGAGTTGGGCACAATCACAAAAATGCGATCCAGGGTGCGCAAGACGGTGGCCCGTGGGCCAATGCGCTCCACTGTGCCGAGCAGGTTGTCCACTTCCACCAGATCCCCGATTTGGATGGGGCGCTCCAGCAAAATGGCAATGTAGCTGATGTAGTTGTTGGAGAGGTTTTGCAAACCAAAACCGATCCCCAAACCCACCGCCCCGGCAATAACCGCCAAGGAGCCCAGATTAAGGCCGCTGAAGGGCAAGACCAGAAGGATGCCGAACAGGGTCAGGATGTACTTGAAGATGGCCGCCGAAGACTCTTGGGTGCCCAGATCCAGCCCCAGGCGTGCCAAAAAGCGCTGCTTGAAGCCAACACTGACGTAGTGGGCGCCAGTAAAAACCAAGATAGAAAGGAGGAGGAAGACCAGCAAGCTGGCAATCGAAACGCTGGAGTTGGGCAGAGGTTGGGTGAGAACGCCCAGAGCCGTGGCGACCACACGACCCAGGCCCAGGTAAAAGGAGCGCTGAAACGGTCGTAGGGCAGGGATGAAGCTGATACCGCGATCCAGCGAGATGCCGGCGATGAGGATTGCCCCCACGCCCCGCAGCAGCATCCCACCCACATCGATCCAGGTGCCCCAGGCCTCTCCGGCCTTAAGCTCCAACCAGCCTTGCAGACGGGTTAGGCTGCGGTCGAACAGCCGCCAGAGGAAGAACCCCACCACCAGGGTGGCGATCCCTGCCAGGAGGGTCAGAACCAGCACGCGCGGATCCTGGGCCCGCTGCAGAGCCAGCAGATCTTCGCGGTAATCGGCAATCGCTTGCTCCAACCGCCGCGCCCAACTGTTAGCCACCAGACGCACGTCATTCAGGCTCACCTGACCCGGTGCCACCCTGCGCTCTGCGGCAGCATCGGCATAGGTGACGGTAAACAAATACCGTTGGGTGGCCTCAAAGCGGCCTCTTTCCCCCAGGCGTAAGATGTATTGCCCATTGGCATCCTGGGCTACCCGTACCTCTGGCTGTGGCAACTGCCCTTCTTCGAGAAAGCGCTCGATGATTGCCCGAACGTTGTCGGCCCGCACATCGCTGGGGTAGTCTGCCGTCTGCAGGCGGAACACCGGTATGTTCCCGACCAGCACTTCTGTGCCCTCTTGGCCGGTCAAAGGGATCCCGACTGGGCTGGGAGCCGGAGCAGGGGATCCCTCAGGAGTTGGCGCTTCAGCCGGTGTGGGTCGGGGATCGGCCAGGAAAAAGTTGGGATCCCGAAATTCAAGGGCTTGAGCCAAGGGGATCCCTGAGGAGGCAGAGGCGACGGCAGGGGTAAGCCAGAGACCTATCCCCACCGTCAGCCCAATCAAGAGAACTGCTCGCCGAAATGGGACGGAGTCCTGCATGGCCGGTTTGGTACGAACGCCTATCGATCAATTGGGGATCCCTGGTGCTGCCCCGCAAGCTCATGGTGGCACAAGCCGACCTCAATTTTGGCCGATCTGAGCAAGGATTTTAGGTGCCCTGAGAATGGCCCAGAAGGCGTTGACGCAGCTTTTTGATTCTATCTCGCAGCTCGGCGGCTTCCTCAAATTCTAGGTTTTTGGCGGCCTCTTTCATCTTCAGTTCCAGTTGGCCGATCAGCTCCGGAATCTCGGAGAGAGGGATCTCTTGCGCAGCTTGAAAGGCTTTTTCCAAATCTGGGTCGTTAAGTTTGCGGGAGATGGCCAAAAAAGACAAGATGGCATTGCTGTTTTTCTTGACGATGGGCTTGGGCGTGATGTTGTGTTGGCGGTTGTATTGCAATTGAATTTCGCGGCGACGCTGGGTTTCGGCAATGGCCCGGGCCATGCTGCTGGTCATGGTGTCGGCGTACATCACCACCGTTCCACGGACATTCCGCGCTGCCCGCCCGATCATCTGAATCAGGGAGCGCTCTGCTCGCAAAAACCCTTCTTTGTCGGCATCCAAAATGGCCACCAAAGAAACTTCTGGCAAGTCCAACCCTTCCCGCAGCAAGTTGACCCCCACCAACACGTCAAAGGCCCCTTCTCGAAAATCTTGTAAGATTTCAATTCGCTCAATCGAGGTGATCTCGGAATGCAAATAGCGAACTCGGATCCCTCGCTCCTGGAGATATTCTGTGAGATCTTCTGCCATCCGTTTGGTGAGGGTGGTCACGATCACCCGTTCGGCAGATCCCTGCTGAGAGCGTTCCAATCGCAAGTAAATTTCTCCCAGCAAATCGTCCACTTGCCCAGCCGTGGGGCGCACATGCACCTCGGGATCCACCACCCCAGTGGGCCGAATCACCTGTTCGATAACCCGACCGCTGCCCTGCACATAAAACTTCAAGGTCTTGCCATCTTCCACCCGGGTTTCAAATTGGGCCTCGCTCTGCTCTAGTTCCCAGTTGCCGGGAGTAGCCGAAACAAAGATGCACTGATGAACTTTGGCCCAAAACTCTTCGGCTTTGAGGGGGCGATTGTCGAGGGCGCTGGGCAGGCGAAAACCGTGATCCACCAGCACCTGCTTGCGGGCACGGTCGCCATTGTACATGCCGCGAATTTGGGGCACGGTCACGTGGGATTCATCCACCACCAGCAGCCAATCGTTGGCCTTGAAATAATCCACCAAGCAGGCGGGGGGCTCTCCTGCTTTGCGTCCCGTTAAATGTCTAGAGTAGTTTTCGATCCCATTGCAATAGCCCACCTCCCGCAGCATTTCTAGGTCGTAGCGGGTGCGCTGTTCCAGCCGTTGGGCTTCCAGGAGCTTGCCTTCTTTGAGAAAGAGGGCCAGTTGCTCTTCCAGTTCTTGCTCGATGTTGAGGATTGCCCGCTCCAGTTGTGCTTCCGGCGTTACAAAGTGCCGAGCAGGATAAACTCTAAGGGCGCTGAGGCTGTTCAAAATCTCACCTGTAACCGGGTCGATTAAGCGAATGGCCTCGATCTCATCCCCAAAAAATTCGATGCGAATTACCCGATCCTCATACGCCGGCACAATTTCCAGCACATCTCCTTTGAGGCGAAATCGCCCTCGCACCAGCTCTAAATCGTTGCGCTCGTACTGGATGCTGGCCAGAGCCCGCAAGACATCCCGTTGGTTGATCTCCTGGCCGACTTTGAAGGGGATGGAAGCCTTCAGGTATTCTTCTGGCATGCCCAGACCATAGATGCAGCTCACCGAGGCCACCACAATCACATCTCGCCGTTCAAACAAAGAGCGGGTAGCCGAGTGCCGCAGCATATCGATTTCATCGTTGATAGAGGAAGATTTGGCGATGTAAGTATCGGTGCTGGGAACATAGGCTTCCGGTTGGTAATAGTCGTAATAGCTGATGAAGTATTCGACGGCATTATTGGGAAACAGCTCTCGTAGCTCATTGCACAGTTGTGCCGCCAGCGTCTTATTGTGGGCCATCACCAAGGTGGGCCTGCCGATTTGCTGGATGGTGTGGGCGATGGTAAATGTTTTGCCGGTTCCGGTTGCTCCCAGCAAGGTTTGAAAACGATGGCCTTCTGAAATCGACTTCACCAAGCCGGCAATTGCCTTAGGTTGATCTCCGGTGGGTTGATAGGGAGAAACCAGTTGAAACTCTGACATGGGTTTGACTTTCGGATGGGCCTAGATAGCTGCCGGGCTGGTCAAGGCAGGGCTGATCTGCACGTTGGTTTGGAATGGTGGTGCGGATCACAAAGGCTTGTGGGGTGCCTCTAAACTTGGCCGCCTGCTCAGCGGTGGGCTCCAGCTGGCACACCAGGGTTAGCCTCTGTTCCATGGTAAGGTTTTATCATGCAGGACTGAGGGCAGCGCTTCTTCCTGGGCCTGTTCATGCCAGTGATGTGAAGCATTAGGGCCTGGGTACACGCGCTACGTCTCCCTCGGTGAAGAGATGAGATATGGGACGACGGCAACTCTTGCGCGGGATCCTAATCGGGTTGGGTCTTCTGGCCGCCCTGATGGTGTGGGTTGTCGTGTGGCTGCTCACCCGCAGTCCGGTAGCTTTGTTGCTGGCCCACCCGGAGCTGCCACCCATTGTGGGCTTTGCCCCCAGCTCTGCGCAAGCGCTGCTGGTGTTGGCTGTTCCCCTGGACGAGGTGCAAGCGTTTTGGCAAGCGGCAACTCCTGCCCCCCAGCGACGCGCTGCCCGTCAGCAGTGGCAAAAGTTTTTCTCCCCCGAAGGCCCGGGCTGGCTGGGATCCATGCTGGCCGGGGGATCCCTTGATTTCGAGCGGGAGGTGCGGCCCTGGCTGGGGAGGAGCACCCTCTTGGCCAGCTTGCCGGAGTGGGGCACTTTGGTTGCCCTGGAAACGCGGGATGCGGCGCTCTCTCAGTTTGAGCTGAACCTGTTGTGGGAACGGCAGAGCTTGGCCGGGAGGCCGGTGCAGGTGGACACTTACAAGGGCATTCAGGTGGTGTCTAGCCCGATTCCGGGCCTGCAGGGGTTCTCGGCAGCCGTTTTCGGCGAGCAATACGTGTTGCTGGCGGAGCAGCCTGCTGCCATTCGGGCTGCAATCGATGCTTGGCAGTTGCCGCAGTTGTCTCTGGTGGCTCAGCCTCTGTTTCAGCAGGTCATCCAGCCCTTGCGGGAGGCGCATGTGGGTTGGGCCTTCTGGCAAAATCCAGAGGCGGTTTCTCCAGACGGGCTGACGTTGCAGGCGGTAGGGCTGGGGTTGGGGGTAAACTTCCGCGGCTTGGTGGCCGAAAGTGCTGCCCTCTGGCATGCGCCTGCCGGGTTCTCCTTGCCGACAGCAGAAGCCTTTCGCCCGCAGATCCTTCAACATCTGCCGGATGAGACCTTGGCGCTGGTTTCCGGAGAGAATCTGGCCTCAGTTTGGCAGAGCCTGGGGCAGATCCAGCCCCTAAATCCCCTGGGATTGCGGGTGGATCCCGGCCAGTGGCTGCAGCGCTTGCAATCTCAGGTGGCGCTGGACTGGCAGCGTCTGTTGCCGGAACGGGGAGAGTTTGCCTTTGCCCTTTTGCCCGGGGACGGGGATCCAGCCTGGCTGTGGGTCGGTAAGCTGCCGGATGAGTCGGTCGCGACAGCGGGACGGAGTCCTTATTTCGACTTGGATGAGCGGGCACGCGCCCAAGGCTGGCAGGTAATCTCTCTGGCAACGAAGCGCGGCACCGCCACTGCCTGGGCCCAACCGACCACTCCTGCGGGGGAGACGGAGTCCTTGCCGTCAGAACCCCCGCCGGTGGCGACAGCGGGACGGAGTCCTTACCGCTCTATCCATCGACCGGAGATCCCTGTGTTGGCAGGCGAGCCGCTGGAAGTCAGCGGGAAAGGAGGATCCGCGTCATTGCAGGCGGCAGAGGCTCTCCCCCAGTCGCGTCAGCGGCGCGGAGCGCTAACGCTGCCAGGGATCCCGCTGCCGGCACAGGTGTATCATGCCGATCGCAGAGGCTATTCCTACCTGGCCTCTTCTTTGGGGGCTCTGGAGACGGCCCTCGCGGATCCCCCCTTGAGTGCAAATCGCGCCTGGCGCAAGTTGGTGGCTTCCCTGCCCCACCGCAATTTGGGCTATGGCTATGGATCCCTGGGGTTGCTCTTGGAAAGCGAGCTGCCCGACCCGGTCGCGTCAGCGGCGCGGAGCGCTAAGGGATCCCGCTGGGCATCCACGCGCTTTGCCTTCGCCACCACAGCCCTAGCGGTTTCTGAAGCTCCCTACCCCGATCGGGGCTGCCAGATTACCCAAATGGGCAAGCTGTTTTGGGAGTGGCATTGAGGGTCAGACTATCCAGGGATCCCGGCAGTTGGCGTGGATGTATTTGGCCAGGTAGACCTGGTTGCCTGTTTCATTCCACTCCACAAAGTCGAAGATTTGGGTGAGCAGCAGCATTCCTCGGCCCGACTCTTCGGTTTCCAAGATGTTATGTTGGCATCGGTGGAGCTTCTCTTGGGGACAAAAGCCGGGCCCTTGATCTCGCACCAGCCATTGGTAAAAGGGCTCCGAGCTGGCGTACTCGATGATCACCTTCTTGTTGGGGTCGAGGCCGTTGCCGTGGCGGACGGCATTGATGATTGCTTCCTGTAGGCCCAAACGTATTTCCGCTCTCCAGGCAGGAGGGACTTTTGAGATCAAGAGATCGAGGACAGGCTGAGTGTAGAGGGTGGAGGGAAAGCTGATAACGCTCCAGGAGCAGTGGGCGGGTTTGAGGGAAAGGGCAATCACGGAGGCGGTCTTCCCGGGGGCGCAGCACTCTTACTCCATCCTAGCAATCCCATCGGGGTCAACTCCAGCAGAGGTGCGGCAGGATCTTGGCAAGGAGACTTTTGCCGTACCATCTTGAGTGGTAAGTCTCTTCGCGGTTTTGCCGAATCGGCTATGGCAATCAAAGTTGGCAATAAGGTCAAAGTTCGCTCTGTCCAGGATCGCGGACAAGAAAACCTCAGCGCCCTGGTGGGCAAAGAGGCTGTGGTGCTGGCACGGCGTGTGGTCGATGGCAGCGGTGTCGGCTACATTCTGGAGTTTCCCGATCGCTCTCGACATTGGTTTTTCGAGAGTGAACTGGAGGTGCTCTAAGCCCCTGTCTGTGTTCTGTTGTCTAGAGGGTCGGTTGGTGGCTTCTCCTCCTCATTTGACTCGCCGTTTGCTGGCCCGCCAGATGGCCGCGCAGGTGGATGGCCTGACCGTGGAAATGGCTGCTGCTGCTCTGGAGGCTATGCTGGACAGCATTAGCCAATGCCTGGCCCAGGGGGGATCCGTGCGGCTGGCTCGCTTTGGCACGTTCTCCCTGCGCCATCGTCCCGCCCGGCAAACCTATCATCCGCGCACCAAGGCCCCTGTTCACATCCCGGCTGCCGATGTGCCTCATTTTGTTCCCAGCCCTGAGCTGGGGCGTCCAGCTGGGGTTCGGGTGTCCAAGTCTGAGTCCGCGGGATCCGTGTAGGGTAGCTGCAGAATGACCGTCCTGCTGTGGTTTCGCACCGACTTGCGCCTGCTGGATCACCAGCCGCTGACGCGGGCCTGCCAACAGGGATCCCCTTTGATCCCCTTGTATTGCTTGGATCCCCGCCAGTTTGGCCAGACTTCCCTTGGGCTCCGCCCCAGAACCGGCCCTTTCCGCGGTCAGTTTTTGCTGGAGAGTTTGGCAGATCTGCGGCAGCAGTTGCGGTCGCGCGGCTCGGATTTGGTGATCCGCCAGGGACAGCCAGAACAGGTGATCCCCACCTTGGCACAGGAGTGGGGGGTCGAGGCGGTCTATGCCCATGAAGAGGTGGGCACCGAGGAGAAGGAGGTGGCGGCTGCTGTTGAGCGGGCTTTGCGGTCTCTGGGGATCCGGCTGCAGGTTGATTGGGGCCATACCCTCTATCACCCTGAGGATCTCCCCTTTTGTCTCTCGCAACTGCCGGAGCTGTTCACCCGCTTTCGAAAGCAAGTCGAGGAAAGCACTCCCATCCGGGATCCCTTGCCCATTCCCTCGATCCCCCCCCTGCCATCGGGTTTGGATCCCGGCCCTCTGCCCACCCTGGCCTCGCTGGGGCTATCTTCACCTGCTAGGGATCCACGGGCCCGCTTCACCTACCTTGGCGGCAGCACTGCTGCCCATGCCCGCCTGCAAACCTACTTTTGGGATCTGGATCGGCTGCGCATCTACAAAGAAACCCGCAACGGCATGTTGGATCCCGACGATAGCTCCCGGCTTTCTGCTTGGTTGGCGCTGGGCTGTATCTCGGCCCGCACCGTCTATGCCGAGGTCAAGCGTTATGAGCAGGAGCGGGTGCGCAATGAGTCCACCTACTGGCTGGTGTTCGAGCTGCTGTGGCGGGATTATTTTCGGTTTATCTTGGCCAAGCACGGCGCCAAACTGTTCCGTCCTTCTGGGATCCAAGGGATCCCTATCCCTTGGCAGCAGGATTGGCCGCGCTTTCAGGCTTGGTGTCGGGGTGAGACGGGCTACCCCTTGGTGGATGCCAACATGCGGGAGCTGGCGGCTACCGGATTTATGTCCAACCGGGGACGGCAGAATGTGGCCAGCTTTTTGACCAAGAACCTGGGCATCGACTGGCGCATGGGCGCTGAGTGGTTTGAGTCGCTGCTCATCGACTACGACGTGGCCAGCAACTACGGCAATTGGAACTACACCGCCGGCGTAGGGAACGATGCCCGTGGCTTCCGCTACTTCCACATCCCCAAGCAATCTCGCGAGTACGATCCCAAAGGAGACTATCTGCGCCACTGGTTGCCGGAATTGGCCGGGATCCCGGGGGATAAAATCCACGAGCCCTATCGCCTCACTGCTGCCGAGCAGAAGCAATTTGGAGTCCGATTGGGGGTGGACTACCCTCGCCCACTGGTGGATTTGGAGAAGTCTCTCGCGGCCAACCGACGGGTTTACGAAGCTGCCCTGGCCTGCCGATAGGCATTGCCTTGTCTGGGGCTTCTTCCCGAGAGGGGGCTGAGGGGATTTTCTGAGGCGCAGTTCCGGCCCAAGAGTGCTATTCTAGTTAAGCGCTGTCCTGGCTCAGTAGCTCAGCGGTAGAGCAGGGGACTCATAAGCCCTTGGTCGCGTGTTCAAATCACGCCTGAGCCATCCATGCCAAACTCTTGTCAGAGGTTTCCGAGCCTGACAGATACCCTAGCTGGCTTGCAGCAGAGGGTTGGCGTAAAGTTATGGGTGGAACCTACTTCGGTTTGAGATCCCTGTCTTCACATCGGTTCTACAGATGGCCGTTCCGGATTATCAGAGCTTGATGTTGCCACTTCTTCAGTTTGCAGCCCGCAAAGGCACTGAAATATCAACCAGCGAGGCTGTTGAAGCTCTAGCAAAGGAACTGGGCCTCACAGAGGACGATCTCAGGGAGATGCTGCCGAGCGGTGTACAGCCAACCTTTGTCAATCGCGTCGGCTGGGCTGCAACTTATATGAAAAAGGCAGGGCTGCTGGAAACAACGCGCAGAGGATTCTACCAAATTACTGACCGCGGAAGAGATCTTCTTGAAAAACAGCCCAAAACCATCAATGTAGAGTTACTCAGGCAATATCCTGAATTCCGAGAATTTGAGGGGCCCAAAGGCACAAGAAGCAGCAACAAGGCAAGCAAACAAAAAGCTTTATCAGAGACTTCGGCAGCGACACCATTAGAGCAGTTAGAAGCTGCGTATGAAAATCTCCGTGACAAACTGGCCGATGAACTGCTTGCCAAGCTAAAGAAAGTATCGCCTGCCTTCTTCGAAAAGGTTGTTGTGGAACTGCTGGTCAAAATGGGCTATGGAGGTTCACGAGCAGATGCGGGCAAAGCAATTGGCAAGAGTGGAGATGGTGGAATTGATGGGATCATAAAAGAGGACAAACTCGGTCTTGATGTTGTGTATATTCAGGCAAAGCGTTGGGATAGCAATCCGGTAGGTCGTCCTGATGTCATGCAGTTTGTGGGTGCTTTACAGGCTCAAAGAGCAAACAAGGGTATTTTTATCACTACCTCCAGGTTTACTGAAGACGCTAGCAGCTACGTTTCGCAGATCGGCAGTAAGATTGTTTTGATTGACGGCGAACAACTAACAAATCTAATGATTGAGCACGATGTTGGCGTATCTACAGTTTCATTGTATCCGGTAAAGAAGATTGATAGTGATTATTTTGAAGAGAGCATCTAACATCGGAGTGAGAAAATTGAGCTGCTAGGGCCAGCAGAGTTAACACAAGGAGCAAAGCTAGCAAAGTTCATGTAGTGCCATCGCCTTCTTAAGTATGGGCATAAGTATCGAGGTCTAGCGTCACTGGGAATTCTCCTGTTCGGGGTAAAAGTTGGGATCCATCACCTGATCCAATGTGTAGGGACACTGGGCAGGCAAATCGTCCAGAGATAGAGGCGTTTCTTTAACCACCAGCAGGACGCTCTTTTGATAAGCTTTATTCATTGCTTCAACCAGATAAGACTTAAGGCTGGGATTATCCGCAATTAACTCCTGCACCTCTTGCCGCTGTTCGATGATTGTGGCTGTCCAACTTTTGCTTCGTTGTTGAGGCTGAAACTGCCACTTTAGCAAATGGCCCACCAGGATCCCTAGCCGATTCACCAATTCGCGGCGTTCTTGCCTGCCCAAAGCCTCAATCTCCTCCACCAAGTTGGGAATATCCAATCGATCCCATTGCCCCGATCTCAGCAGTGCGGCTTGCTCTTGCGTCCAGGCATAAAAGTCGCAGTCGTAAAGCGCCATGATCCATTCCTAACAGGACACCGGCCAAAGATAAGTCAATCCTACCGGTTCCAGCCGTTGAGCTTCGACCTCATAAGTTTATCGAGTCCTCAAACTCTGTAGCTACAAAGCCTCGGATCTGTGGCAGCGTTGGATCCCAATGGGGCCTGACCCTGAACAATATGAGGTTTCAACAGGTCTGGAGCGCTTGATCACGGCCCAGGATCCAGGCGATAAGGGGGGGATCCCTGTGGTCAAGATAATACCGGACGGTTTGGGTCAGGTCGATCTCCAAGATGCTGGTGATCATCCTGTGCATGAGCTCCAGATGGATCCGGTCGTCCTAGGTAAGCAGAGCATACCTGCCATGGAGGCTGTTGTTGAGAGCGGCCAAGGCTGTTTGGGGTGGCAGTAGCCATTCAAAGGGAGGCTTGAGGCAGGCATCCCACAGCAAGCGGAGTCGGGCCTCGGTGATGTGGAGAGGAGAATATGTTTTTGAAGGGATCCCTTTCAGCTCTCTCCTTTTTTCCGCGAGCGAGTTGAGGTCGCTTTCTTCGCGCCAGCGGATGCGGCAGATCTCTTGGATGATTTCTTCAGAGTAGGGGGCAACGCTGTAGGAGTTACGAAAAATACTTCCGATAGGGCATCCAGTTTTTTGCCTCGCGTAATTTTGCACCCAAGCTTGGTTATGGGGGTTAAGTCCTGCCACCAACTTCTATCCGCCTCTGCAATCCGGGCAGCTGCAATGGTTACATCGACTCCCTTGAGGGGACTGCTGGGTTGCTCGGCTAGGTATCTTAGCGCAGCCAAGATAGTCTCTCTCGATGTATTGGTCAAATTTACCTTCGGAACAATTTCTTTGGCGAGAATCTGGGCCTGCTTAACCTGCTCTGGATCAGGATCGACAACGATACACCATAGCCTTTCCAGTCCCGCTTCTTGAGCAACTGCATAGACAAAATGGTTACCAATAACCTTGTACTGATAGTCGCCAGCCTCGACCACCAGCAGAGGAACCCAGTTGTGTCCTCCTGTCGCCCTTAGCTGATCTGCGGCTGCGGCAACAAGGAAGGAGGGAGCAGAAAACCCATCGGCGGGCGTAATGCTCTCAAGGGGTAAGTTAACCAATCTACCTAGATCTGAAAACTCACTCATCGATAAAGTACTCACGGGCAAGACTCTGGTAGTATTCTAAAACTCTCCTGTCCTTAAAGACGGCAGGAATTCGAGCAAACTTTGCAGAGGATATCACTGCATAGTCAGGTATCCTAAAAATGCTTTTGTTTTCATTACCTTTCTTAAAATGCGGCCAGAAATATGGACGTAGATCTACACTTTTCTCCTGGTTGATAAGCTTACTTATCTCTTCGTGAGCTAGTCTAATAGTGTATTCACTTCCCGAAGAGACGCCGTTGAAAAAGGTAGGCAAAGCAATAGGGCCACCATCCTGTCGTGACCTAGCAGTTTCTGGAACAAAGCTGGTGATTACTCTAGCAGCATTATTCAGGGAAGACAGATCGTCGGGGCGGGTAGGTATCAAAATAACATCGGCAGCAAAAACACCACTTTGGCTGAAGTAAAGCCATTGAGTTGGGCAGTCGATTAGGATGTAATCATACTCATTGCGAAGAGGAGCAATGAGATCGCGAAGGCGCCGAGTTCCCTTTGGGATATATGCTACTGCCCGGCTATCAGTCAACGTCTCTAGTTCAGGGTCTCTTGGGATAATGTCGAAGATGGAAAATCCCTTGAGTTTATATGTTTGGACAATGGCATGGACGTCTATTTTGGGATCCTTTAAACATTGCGTCAGTGTAATTTTTCCAGGAGTGGCTTCCAAACTTCTTGTCAGATCACCCTGAGAATCAAAGTCAACAACTAAGACCTTTTTTCTCTTGGTTGCTAGTGTTGTGGTTGCTAGTGTTGCCGCAAGGTTAATGATCGTCGTTGTTTTGCCTACGCCCCCTTTATTGTTATACACGCATACAGTCAGAGCGCGCTCATAGTTTTCTATCTTGTCTCGCAAGTTACGCACTATGCTCTCAATGTTATCTGAGCTAATATCAAGGTTTGCTGTAGCGGGGTGAACGACTTTTCCGTGCTTCCTCCAAAGCTGGATGTTATTTGCATTGGTGATAATTCCCCATTTTGCAGATTTGCAGTTCTTGGCAAGCAAGTAACTTTCTATCTGACAAACCGCATCTCTATAGCAAGATCCTTCTCTGAGATTAACTGCTCTAGATTTTGCCTCCAAAAGCAAGTAGGGATTCTTCGGGGATCTAAAGAAAATATCTTCAGGATCTCCGTTCTTTCTTGCTGCGAGATCGACCTGGCCGCAACCTGTCTCGAATTCTTCTCTAATTTCCAACTCGTCAAAGCCAAGCGCCTGCAGGAGAGGAACAGCAAAGTGTTGGACAATAACTCGCTCTACCCTCTCGGTGGGAGATATCCTCTCAAGCTTCTCTCGGAGAGAGCTAGCCGCAGTCATAGGAAAAAATAGGAAAAAATAAGGTGGACAATGCTAACCAAGCTAAAAGCTCGCCCTCAGCATAGCAGTTGCTTGGCTCGTTCTGCTAGTGCTTGGGCTGTCAGGCCGTTGTAGTCCATCAATTCGGCGGGGGTGGCGGTGGTTTCGCCGCGTTTCCAGGCAAAAATGTCGCGCGGGCCAGTGTAGCGCAATGTCAGAGGCTCCAACATCAGGCTGGCCCCGCCTGTTACGCCGATGAGGGCCTCGCCGGCAAACCAAGCGGCAAATTCTTGGTCGGACATGAATTCCCCATCTGGCTGGGCACAGGTGGACCAAGCCACGTCGCCGGGGCGATACAGACGGCGGGGGTTAATCACCGAGACGATTTTGCAGCCGATCCCTTGGGCTTGGAGCTGTTCAGCCGCCTCGAACACGGGCAGGAGAATCATATCCCCCACCACGGCAAAGACCACGGTGCGGGATCCGGGAAACTCCTGAAGGACGGTGCAGCCTTGCTCTACTGCTTGGCGGGCTTGTTCTAGGGTGGTGCGGATGGGCAGGGGGGTTTTGCTGGCGATGATAGGGATCCCTTTGTTGTGGGTGGATAAGGCCCATTCGTAGGCAGCTTGGGCACAGTTGGCATCCGGCGGGAAGAGGGGAAAGATGTTGCCGTTGCGCATCATGGCTGCCAGGTAGGCCTCAATTTCCGGGCGTTGGTGGGTCCAGCCGTTACGCCCCTGTTCCAGAGCGCCGGCAGTGAAGAGGGCAATGGCCGAGGGGGTGGGCCGGCGCAGCTCCGCCATGGCTTGGGTTACCGTCTGCCAGATGGGTAGGCCGTTGACGGCAAAGGACTCGTAGGAGCACCACAGGGAGCGTCCGCCGAAGAGGGCTAGGCCCGCCGTTAGCCCCGCGCAGGCATCTTCGCTCAGGGGTTCGTAGACCTGGCCTTGGGGCTGTTGGTTGTATAAGGGATCCACCGTGGGGTGAATCACCTTGAGACCTTGGTTCACATTGGCGATGCCGGAAGCTTCGTTGCCGTCGGCATTGGCCACCAAAAAGTCGGGATCTTTCTGCCCCACCTGCACCACCAGGGATCCGATGGCAGTGGTAGAAACCTGCTTGTCCCCCAGGGGAAACTCCGTCAGGTTCAGGGATCCCAAAGGCGGCAAAGGCCGAACGAACTCTGTAACCGCCACCTTGGCGGCTGGCCCCCCGGCTGCCCGTTGGCAGTTTTGTCGCACCAGGGCCCAAGCTGCCGGATGTAAGGCCCGCGCCCGCAGAGCCGCCACAATGTCCGGGTGATCCAGAGTGTGGTGGCCGTAGAGGTTGTGGGACTTGGATCCCTTGGCATGTACCCCAGCCCCCTTCAGTTGCTTGAGGATGAAAACCGTTAATTGTCCGCTCAGGGCTGATTGGATGGCTCGCTCCATTTCGATCAGCACCCTTTGGGCAAAGGCAAGGCGGGCTTCTAGGGAAAACTGAGTGCTGTCGACGTAAGGGCCAGGCTGTTGGGCATCGTCAAAGTCCTTGGCATCCACCAACACCACTTCCTCAAAGCCGTTGCCCCGCCAATACTCGGCCATCTGGGCGTTGCTGGCGGTGGAGATCATGCTGTGGTGCTCTTGGCTGTAGCCGTTCCAGACCAGCACCGGCAGGAAGTTGGTGCGCTGCGGGAAAGCGGTGTGAAAGTGAATCATGGAGCTCATCACATAGGGCTCTCCCAGGCCGCCATCCCCAATCGTGACCGGGAAGAGGCGATCTGGATAGAGCAGGGCTCCTGCCATGGCAAAGTGCTGCCCCTGCCCCAGTGGCCCAGCCGGTGCCAGCAGTCCGGGAATGTAGCCAGAGAGGTGACCCAACAGCCCTTCCCGTTCTCGAAAACGGGCCCGTAGGTCGGAGACGGTGTGGATGCCCATCTCGGCCAGGGATCCATCCAAGAACATGGCCGCGTAAAAGCCCGGCGCGTGGTGCCCGACTTCGGTGGGGATGTTCTTCTGGCCCAGGTACACCAGAGCTGCATAGGCTTCTGCTTGGCTGGCAAATCCGCCCGGATGGCCTGAGGCTTTACTGGCGGTCATTTGCAGGGTGAGGTAGCGCAAGGCATCGGCATAGAGCAAGGTTTGGTAGGCGGCCATGCGACTGCCGGGATCCCTCAGTTTCCCGGTGCCGGCATCCACTGCAGGGGCCTGGCCCAGGCGGTCAAATTCCGGCCAGGGATCCCCGAAGTACTGGATCCCTTCGCAAAAGGCGGGGACTTGGGCAGTTGCCTCCTGAGCCAGTGTCATCGGTTCAGCCTCACGCTTGTTGGGTTATTCACACTCACTGTAAACCCGATAACGCTTTTTGGATGTTCTGAGCAGAACTCGTCCAGCCGACGATGCCCCCTTGCGCCCGGATCATCTCCAGGGTGGCTTGCTTGAACTCTGGGAAGTAGCTGGCGGTGCAATCTTCCACCAGCAGGCACTCATAGCCGCGGTCATTGGCCTCGCGCATTGTGGTTTGCACGCAGACTTCTGTGGTTACCCCGGTGAACAGCAGGTGGGTGATGCCGCGCTTTTGCAAGATTGCTTGCAGCTCGGTGGCGTAGAAAGCCCCCTTGCCGGGTTTGGGAATGACGATCTCTCCCGCAAGCGGAGCAAGCTCAGGGATGATGGCGTTGCCCGGTTCTCCCCGAATCAAAATCCGCCCCATAGGGCCTTCGTCCCCAATGGTCAGGGATCCCTTGCCGCGTTTGCGCTTGCTGGGCGGGCAATCGGAGAGATCTGGCTGGTGACCCTCTAGGGTGTGGATGACGGTTAAGCCCTTTTGACGAAAAAAGTCCAGCAGCCCCTTCAGGGTGGGCACAATGGATCCCAGTTGGGTGACATCGTTGCCCAGCATCTCCCCAAAGCCGCCTGGTTCCAGGAAATCTCGCTGCATATCGATGATCACCAGGGCCAACTGAGACAGGCTGGGAACTTCATACTCGTAGGGCAGGGCTGGGATCCGAAACATAGAGACCCCCAGTTGGGATCAATGCTGGGGCGGGGATCCTGCCTCGGCCAGGCCAATTTCCCTCAACCGCTGGGCCAAGTATTCTCCGGCAGTCAGGGAAGGGAACCGAGGGATCCCGCCGGTGCGGGCCACACAAGTCGGCAAGGGCGTGAGATCCACCTCTGGCCGCGGATGCACAAAGAAGGGAATGGAAAAGCGGCATTCTTGAGGGTTGTCGGGGTTGGTCACCCGATGGGTGGTGCTGCGCAACAGGCCATTGGTGAGGTTTTGCAGCATATCCCCAGCATCGACAATGATCTGACCAGGGAGGGCCGAAATGGGCAGCCAAGATCCATCTCGTTGCAGAAGCTCTAGACCTGGTGCGGTGGCTTCACACAAGAGCGTGATCAAGTTGATGTCTTCATGGGCTGCAGCTCGTAAACTCTGGGGAGAGGCTTCAGCGGGAAGGGGCGGATAGTGAATCACCCGCAAGAGATTGGCTCCTCCTTCCACCGCTTTGGGCAAGTATTCGGCAGGCTCCCCCAGATACAGAGAGACCGCCTGCAACAGGCCCTGGGCACAGGTTTCCAGTTGGGCGAACAGCTCTACCATCACCCTGCGAAATTGGGGCACCTCCCGAGGCCAGATGTTGGCAGGAAGGTGGGGATCCCCTTCGCGCCCGATGTGCCAAAACTCTTTCAAGTCAGGGTAGGGGTGATTTTTGGCATGTTCTTTGCCGAAGTGGGTGTACCCTCGTTGCCCCAGCAGCGCCGGATCCTCATAGGCTCTCTTGGTTGGCTCTGGCAAAAGAAAAACGGCTTCTGCGGCTTCATAGGCTTCCCGGATCAATTCCGGCGATAGGCCATGGTTGACCAAGGCAAAAAAGCCAATCTGCTGCAGGGCTTCCCCCACCTGGCGGACAAACTGCTCCCGCTCACCTGCCGTTCCGTTTTGAAAGGCGGCGAAATCGACAACTGGCAGGGTCTGGCGTTGGGGAGTGGTTGCCATGGCAGAAGTCGTCTCTGGTGGAAAGTCAACACTTTCTCAGGCAGCGGGCTTGGTACCCTATGCTATCCTTCCTAAGAAGCCAAGGGGAGAGTTCTGAATCGAAGACGGTCTGTTCGGGGTTCATCTACAATATCTAGAGTCTAAAGCTGCTCAGCTACTTGCCTTCCCACAAGATGCAGGTAGAATCCTGCCGGACAGCCTCTGTCCCTTTTGTCTGGAGATTGCACCTTGTAGTGGCCTGTGCCCTTTTTGGAAGGCTGTGATAAAGTCGATAGAAGCAAAGCTATGGATTGATTTTGCCTTGAGAGCAGTCTGAGCCCTGGGTAGGCGGAATGGAGCGAGTTGTTCTGTTGTTGCACTGGGTTAACTGGATAAAGCAGGGCAGGCTACTTCTCTCTTTTTTAGCTGATTAAAGTTTTTGTAAAGTTACGGATACCTGTTGCTTGTCAACCATAACCGCGCCTAGAATTGCCGAGGATTGATGTTTCTGGAGATGGTTTGCAGACACTATTGATTTTGCTTTCCTTTGCTTGCTCTCAATCTATTGACCTTTCGAGACCGACTGCCCTATGACAGACACTCATCCCTGTGCCCCCTGTATTGTGAATACGGGAACTTTGGTGAACAAGCGGGATATTTACCGACTGCTATCCGATTTGGCCCGTGTTCGCTACTTTGATATCGTCGATGGCTCGGTACGGAAGCAGGGGGAAGGCTGCGTGGTGGATGTTTTTCAGGATCCCACTGCTGCCACACTGGTGGTAAACCGTAGCCTCTACTTAAATGTGAACAGCTTTGATTATGCCTGTCTGCGGGATCCCGCTTCAGAAGAAGAGATGGCCAACCTGGGCAAGGAGCAGCCGGGCGTGGTTATCGATTTGGTTCAAGACGGACGCATTCTGCGCTTGGTTCCCCTGGTGGAGCCGCGCTCGGATCCCGAGGAGCTCTTGGGGGATAGCCAGGCGTTGCGGGCAGCGGTGGACGTTTTGGCTGCAGGCTGGGGCATAGAAGAAGAAGGATCTTCTGACTCTTTGGATTGTTAGATTGAGGGCTTCCGACCTGAAGATATAGACCTCCAAACCCACCTCTTCCCGGCCTTGAAGTTGGCCGGTGCGGTGTGACGCAAATCATGCTCAGGAGGAGGGTCGCAACCGGTATGATCCAACTGGGCCGTGAGGCTCTTTGCGTTTGGGGGTGGTGTGAATTCAAGGCAGCGACTGCTTTTGGGCAGAGTGTGGGGCCTGCGCCTGCTTGGATCCCTGGTGGCTGTGCTTCTGGTACTGGTGCTCAAGGCTTGCGGCGGAAGTGGTGGTTCCTCTTCTGTAGGTGTCATTCCCACTCCCATTCCAACCCTCATTCCCACCTCTACTCCAACTGTTGTTCTCACCCCTACTCCGACTGTCATTCCTGCCCCTTTGCCCTCGCCAACGACTGCGCCTGCTTCCCAGTTCACCATTGACGTTCGCTTTCCCGACAACAGTCTCACCCCCACCCAGCAGTCGATCGTCCGCAATGCCGCTCTGCGCTGGCAACAGATCATCGTTGGTGACCAGCCGGATCTGCCCCCCACCACCATTCGGGCCGACGAATGCGATCGAGGGTTTCCCAGCACGCCACTCAATTTCCCCATCGACGATCTGCTGGTGGAGGTGCGGGCCAGAAACCTCGGCAACGAGCGAATTTTGGGGGGAGCTGCTCCCTGTTTTGTGCGGGCCTCTAACGGTCTGCCTTTCTACTCCGTCATTTTGTTCAACAGCCAAAACCTATCGGCTTTGGAAGAGCGAGGGGATCTGCCCATTACTGCCCTGCACGAGTTGGGCCATGCCTTGGGCTTCTTGCCCATCGTCTGGGATCCCAAGGGGCTAACGGTGGGCTTGGTGAGGCGGGATCAGCCTACGCCCCCTGGCTATGATCCCCGCTTTATCGGCCCCAGGGCGGTCAGCGCCTTCGCCACGCTGGGAGGAAACGCGCCCTCTGTTCCTTTAGAAAACGAGTTTGGGGAGGGATCCCGAGATTCCCATTGGCGGGAGAGCGTCTTGGGCCGCGAGCTGATGACCAGCCGCATCGACCGGGGGGTAGCCAACCCCTTGAGCATTCTCACGGTGGGAGCAATGGCAGATATCGGCTATGAGGTGAATCCAGCAGCGGCGGATGGCTTTGCTTTGGGGCGCAGTAGAGGGATCCCTCAGCCTTTGGAACTGCAGGAGCTGGAGTTGATCCTGCCCCTACAGCAATTTGACGCCGAGGGCAGGCGGGTGGGGGATCCCTGAGAAAAAGAGCATATTTACTCATGGCCAAGATGCTGCTTCTTAACAATAATGAAGGTCAAGTTGTACAACTTCACAACTTCGACAATCTCTCACCTCATTTCTTTGCAATGAGCCATGGGTATCCTCAAGAAGCTTTTCGGCGGCCTGTTCTCCTTTTTCGGCATTCTCTTCAGCGGCTTGGTGGATTTTGTTACCGGGCCTTTTCGTTCTGCACCAGCTTCTCCCAGCTCTGCTCCTGCGGCTACAGCAACTGCTCCTGCCAACAAGCCCAAGGTGGTGGTGGAGAAGCCTTTTGTGACCAATGAGATCTCGGCTCCGCGTCCTAACCGTCGCCCTGGCCCGGCTTTGGATGTGTTCCGGGCTATGGTTCAGGAGATCCCTTCGGCGCGAGCTTAGTCTGCCCATCTTCGGGAGCAGCCCGTAAGATGGAGGTGAAACGCTGGAGACTGCTCTCTATGTCCGATCTCTCTTTCTCAGAACAAGAACGGCTGAAACAGCTTGAGCGTGAACTGGAGCAGGCGGCTGCAGCCTCTGGGGAGTCGGGAACATCCGTTGCGTCTCGGGGGAAAAGTGCCGTCCGAGCTTGGGTTGAGACTTGGGGGCGTCCACTGGTGACGGTCTTCGCCATTCTGGGCTGTATTCTTCTGGTCGGGCTGTTCTTCCGGGTTTTCGGCACCGTTCTCAGGTGGGCGGTGGTGGCGGGGTTGGGCTATCTGCTCTATGCCTGGGTGGTGGCACCGCGGCTGGGCCTTCCCACCGGAGCTAAGTCGAAGCCAGAGGACAGCAATCTCGACAGCTTTTGATGCCTAGGGATCCCTGGCGAGCATATGCTTACCTGGCGGCGGCCATCTTGGGCTGGGCTACGGCTGCCAGCGCTTTTAAGTTTGGGTTGCGGTACCTGTCGCCGACGGTCTTGCTGATTTTTTCGGCATTGAGCTCTTGCTTGATCCTGGGGATCGTTTTGGTGGTTACAGGGCGGGCAGGGTTCCTCGGCAAGCAGAGGGGATCCCAAGTCCGCCTATCGGCTCTTCAGGGGCTGCTCAACCCCCTTGGCTACTATGGGGTGTTGTTCCAGGCTTATGACCGCCTGTCGGCTCAGGCGGCGATGGCTTTGAACTACACCTGGCCGCTGGTGCTGGCTCTTTTGGCGGTGCCGCTGTTGGGAGAGCGCTTTCGCTGGCGGCTGGTGTTGGCCTTGGGGGTGAGCCTGCTGGGAGTGGTGCTGGTGGCTACGGGGGGATCCTGGGGCACCTTGCAGGTGGAGGATCCCTGGGGGGTGCTGCTGGCGGTGGGCAGCTCTGGACTCTGGGCGCTCTATTGGCTACTCAATGTGCGGGATGGGCGAGATGCGGTGCTGAAACTATTCATGGGGTTTCTCTTTGGCAGCCTCTACGGTCTGCTGCTGCTGCCGTTGCAGGAGGTCTCTTGGAGCCTTGCCGGGCTGGGTTGGGCAGCTTACATTGGTCTGGCGGAGATGGGCTTAACTTTTGTGTTTTGGCTGCGGGCTTTGGAGTTGGCGGGCCACCGGGGATCCCTGGCCAACTGGGTGTATGTGACGCCTTTTTTGTCGTTGGGGTTGATTGCGGTGCTGTTGGGCGAGACGATTGCGCTGGGATCTGTGGTGGGCCTGGGCTTGATCTTGGCGAGTAACCTGTGGGGATCCCATAGGGAAAAGCCCCCCGCGGATCCTGTTCTGTCTTGAGGTGGTCGCGTTCGCGCCAGCGGGACGGAGTCCTATCGCGTTAGCGGGACGGAGTCCTATCGCGTTAGCGGGACGGAGTCCTATCGCGTTAGCGGTGCAGAGCATGACTCTAGTCAATAATAAGCTCAACTATACTGAAAATAATGTATAATATGTTCAGTACGGATTACTACCAGTTGATCTTTCTGTTTACTTTCGAGTCTGCCAACATGGTAGCCAAAGCAAAGCAGAAAATTGGTAGTAAGACGACACGGAAACTGCGCTTTGGGTATTCTACTCAAAGCTTTGCGGGATACCGCCATTCTGTTTGGAAACAAACAGAATGCTATCGCTGCATAGTTGAACAGTGATGTTCAGCAGTGTTCAGCGTAAATGTATCAGCACAATGAATCCCGTTCCTCTCTATGTGGCGGCAACAGCTCACGGGTTTGGGCACGTTACCCGTCTGGCGGCGGTCGTGAATGCTTTGCTGCGGCGGGATCCCCATGTTCTGCCCATCTTTGTTACGCCGGCTCCCCGCTGGCTCCTGGAGCGTTACGTGGAGGGGAAGTTTCTCCATCGGCCGCGGGCGTTGGATGTGGGGGTGGTGCAGCCGGATGGGCTGCAAGCGGATCTGCCGGCTACGTTGGCTGCCCTCAAGGCGTTTAAAGCCAGCGCTGCGGAGCTTGTTCGAGAAGAAGCGGATTTCATTCGAGCCCAGGGGGTGCCTTTGGTGTTGGCGGATGTGCCGCCCATTGCTGCGGCGATTGCCCAGGCTGCTGGGATCCCTTGCTGGATGGCCAGTAATTTTGGCTGGGATTTCATCTACCAAGAATACGGCCCTGAGTTTCAACCGTTTGTGGCCTGGGTTCGGGAGCTCTATGGGCAATGTGACCTTCTGTTTCGCCTGCCTTTTAGCGAGAGCATGGTCGCGTCAGCGGTGCGGAGCACTAGCGCTTTTCCGCGTCAGCAGGAGGTGGGGCTGACGGGATCGGATCCCCGCTACGGGCCGGAGGAGGTTGCCGCCCAGTTGGGGTTACACCCGGAGCAACCCAGGGCTTTGTTTACCTTTGGCGGGCTGGGGGTGCAGGGGTTTCCTTACGAGCGGCTCCAAGATTTTCCCGACTGGCAGTTTCTCACCTTTGATCCGGAAGCTCCTCCCTTGCCCAACTTGCGGGTTTTGGATGGGCAGGTGTGGCGACCGGTGGATGTGATGCCCCTCTGCCGCTGGGTGGTGTCCAAGCCGGGCTATGGCACTTTGGCGGAGGCCCTGCGCAGCCGCACACCTATGGCCTGTGTTACCCGCTCTGGGTTTGCCGAGTCGCCGTTGCTGGTTGAGGGTCTGCAGCGCTACGGCTGGCATCGCATCCTCTCCCCAGAGGAGTTTTTTCAAGGATCCTGGGACTTTTTGCAGGATCCCGCCCACCCGCCCCAGAGGCCGGATGGGTTGGATCTGCAGGGGAATGAAACCCTGGCTGCGGCCTTAGAGGCATTCCTGCGGGGGAGGGATCGCGGGTAGGATAGGGGGCAGCTTTCTGCAGCGGATCCCTTCACGGTAGCGGTGTGGAGCCCTATGGCTAGCAGCTCGTTCGGGTCAGCGGTGCGGAGCACTGCGGAATCTTTGCGGCAACTGTACGAAGAACTGCCCTACCCCAATGTTTCCATTGAGGCCTCGGGCCGCAACGCCATTGAGGGGCTGTACCGCCTGAGCTTGACGACGGCTCAGTACGCTCGCACTCGCGCCATTGTGCCCAGCGAAGGCGCTCTCATTTTGAATGCTGGCTGCGGCTCGGGCTGGGAAACGTTGATCTTGGCGGAGGCCAATCCGGGGGCGCGGCTGGTGGTGTGCGACCTGTCGGCAGAGTCGGTACGGGTGACGGAGCGACGCTTGCGCTACCACGGTTTTGGAGAGGTGGAGTTGTATGTTCTCGACCTGTTGGATATCGAACAGTTGGGGTTGGAATTTGATTTCATCAGCCTTAACGATGTGCTCTATCTGCTGGACGATCCGGTGGCGGGGCTAAAAGCCCTCAAGCGGGTTCTCAAACCTGACGGGATCCTGCGGGCCAACCTGCACCACGCCTACCAGCGGGAGGTCATCTTCCGCATGCAAGAGGCGTTTCGGCTGCTGGGGCTGTTTGATCTACCCACTCCTGAGGCCTGTCAGCGGGTACGGGAATTCATGGCCAGTTTGGCCTCGGACGAAATGCGGGCAGCCCTGCGCTGGAACCCTGAGATCTACAAAGACGACACCAACATCCGGGCCAACTACCTCTTGCCAGGAGACAAGGGCTTCCTGATCCCCGACCTGATGCGCATGCTCGAGGAAGCTGAGCTGGGCCTGGTTTGTCTGGTGGACTATGCCGACTGGGATCCGGCGCTTTTGTTCAAGGAGAGGGCCATGCCCCCCTGGTTGCAAGCTGAGTTGGACAAGCTCTCGCCTGCGGATCAAAATCACTTTTATGAGCTGATCTACCCCAACCATCGCCTCATTGACTTTTGGGCGGAACACCCCGGCTCTTCCTTGGTCTTGCCCTGGAGCGACGCCGATTGGCTGGGGGGCAGAGTGCAGCTCAACCCCATCCTGACCGACAACGTCGAATTTCGCCAAAACTTTGCCAAAGCTCACGAGAAAAAGCTGGAGTTTGCTATGAATTGGCCGGGGGCTAGCTATGGGCGCCTGACCATTCCAGCTCCTCAGATGGCTTGGTTGGGATCCCTGTTGCAGGGGCCAACGCCGGTGAAGGCCATGATTGAGCAGGCAGCTCAGGTCAACACGTTAGAGCCGGAAGCGGCCCAGGAGGAGGTGCTCACCTACCTGGCAGGGCTGGAGTCGTTTTTGTTTGTGATGTTGGATCCTGCACCCGTTCCAGGAGAAGGAGTTTTTCCAATCGCTTGAGATCCCCGAGCCTTTCTCCCAAGGGTAGAGGGAAGCCAATGGGCCGGTTCACGGCAACTTGGAACGACTATTGAGGGATTGAGGCTCTGCCGGGCTGCAAGAACGGTCTTGGGCAGATGTCAGATGGGAAGAGATCCCTCTCTAGCGATCCACCAGGCGCAGCTCGAAGGTGAGGATGTTGGCGGCCAAAATCTCCAAAGCCCCGCCCTCAATGAGGTCGCGAGTGAGGGCAGCCCCGGAGCCACTTTGTTGGATCAATTCGCGGCTGCGGCGCACCGTCTCCTGTCGCTGGGGATCATCCACAACCACCTGCCGCTGATTGGACAGGCTGAGGCGATAGAAGTTGGGCAAATCTCCCCGGGTGGCATCAATGGCCAGATTGGTCTCTTCGGGGGCCACACGGAAGGGGGCGCGAGCGGTGAGCAGAGCCACCTGAATATCTTGATCCCGCCCATCGAGACCCTGCAGCTCGGAGATATCGATCTGGAAGTTGAGGGTATCGCGGTCGCGGGTGAGGCGATTGACCCGTACCTGGTTAAAGCCGACCGCAAACTCTCGTTCCGGCTCTCCAAACCGCTGGATGGTGGCCTGCAAGACCGACTCTTCGTTGAGGGGGGTAACCCGAATGAGGTAATCCCAGTCCCGCACAAAGGTGTACTCGTTGGGCCCCACACGGACGTTGGGATCCACCAAGTTGGCGGTGGGACCGGGGCTACCGGCCCGGCTGAGGGCCACCACGTACCAGTAGTTGGGGCTGATGGGCAAACCCAGAGTCATGCGTACTTCCAACACAGGCCGGGCCCAAGCTGCAACAGCCGTGAGAGCTGTTATGGCCATGGCCCCGAAGCAACTCCACAGCCAGCGCTGGGGAGGAAAATTAAGCTGCGGCGGGCGAGAGCAAGTGATGGCTGTAGTTCTCATTCAAGCCTTTTCAAGGGCAGTTGCCTGTCTGATACATTCACGCTGAACTCTCCTGAACATAGTTCAGGAAAGAAGCGATCGCATCCTGCCTATCTCTGAGCAGGAAGGGGGTATCCCGCAAAGCCCTGAGGAATACCCCCGAGCGCTTTCCCCCTTCACTTCCCGGCAACCGTTGCGGTGGACTTAAGGATCAGGGGGAAACTTGGTCTACTATATCCCTCTCAATGACTTTTGCCAAACCGCCTAAAGCTCAGTAAATTCAGCAAAGTTCAGGGTTTTGGGGGTTAGAGGCATGCTCTCCGGCAGGGGGTGGAAGCCTGAACTCCTTTCCTGCTGATCTGGGAACAGTCTAGCCAGGAGTGGCGTGCCCTCAAAGGGTATCCTTATCGCGTTAGCAGGACGAAGTCTCATTGGGGTGGGGCGAAGCGCGGCGAAAGTTTTTGTTAAGCATACACCTTAGTTCCGGACTGGGAAGATTTCAAGCGCTTTTGCACAGGTTTGGGGAGGCTCTCGTTCATTACCTTGGTTGGTTAAGCAAGTGCAGGGGTGGGATCCCTTTGTCCACCTACCTGTCCCTATGCCTATTGTGGGAGCAACTTGACGATGCGAGCGCGAACGGCCTTGCCGCTGCTGTGTCTTTCTTTGCTGTTAACTGCCTGCCGAGCTGGAAGGCCGCCCCAGGAGATGGAGGGGGACGGCCAACCCCCCACGCCAGTGGGAATAGGAGTGGTGGAAGAACGGATGATTGAGGAGGCGTCGGAATTTATCGCCAGCCTCGGATCCCAGCAGGTGGCCAGCATCCGGCCCCAGGTGAGCGGACAGGTGACTCGGGTGTTGGTGCAGTTGGGATCCCAGGTGGCTGCTGGGGCACCTCTGTTTGAGATCGACAGCCGTCAGCAACAGGCGGCGGTGGCCGGCCAAACGGCGGGGATTGCCGCGGCCCAAGCCAACCTGGAGAGCAGCCGTGCTCTGCTCAGCCAGTTGCGGGCGGATCGGATGCGCCTAGAGGCAGCGGCGGAGTTTGCCCGGGATCTGCACGAACGTAACCTGCGCCTATTGGCGGAGGGGGCCATCAGCCAGTTGCAGGTGGATCAGTCCAGCCGCGATCTGCGCCAGGCGGAGGCGGCTTTGGCAGCGCAACAGGAGCAGATCCGCGCCCAGGAGGCAGCGATTTTGCGGGCAGAGCGAGAGGTGCAGCGGGCCCAGGCAGAGGCGGAGCGGCAGCAGGTGCAATTGCAGTTTTTCCAGGTCACGGCTCCCTTTGCGGGCATTGTGGGGGATGTTTTGGTGAGGCAGGGAGACTACGTGACACCGCAAACGGTTTTGACTACCCTGACCCAAAACCAGGCACTGGAGATCAACCTCAATATCCCCCTGCAGCGGGCCCCGCAACTGCGCATCGGCACCCCAGTGCAGCTCCTGGACAGCCGCGGCGAGGTGATCGGCACCAGCCAGATCTCCTTTATTGCTCCCGAGGCGGAAGCCAGCACGCAGTCGGTTTTGGCCAAGGCCCTTCTGGAGAATCCAGCCGGGCAGTTGCGCTCGGCGCAGTTTGTGCGGGCTCGTGTCATCTGGGAGGAGCGACCGGCCTTGCTGATTCCGGTGACAGCGGTGGCCCGCTTGGGAGCGCAAACCTTTGTCTACACAGTGCAAACGACGGAGCCGCCAGCAGAGGGCATGCCCCCGGGGGCGGTGGCGGTGCAAAGGCCGGTACGGCTGGGATCCATCCACGGGAACAGCTATGAGGTGCTGGAGGGCCTAGAGGCCAATGAGCCAATTGTGCTCACTGGCCTGCAAAAAATCCGCGATGGCGCACCGATTATTGATGAGGTGATCCTTCAGCAGAGGGGGCAGCAACAAGGTGGAGAGGGGGGATCCCCGCCCTAGAAGAGGCTGTGCATTCTCAGCAATTCTTATTTGCCCCAGTTTTGGCCCAGTCATCCAAGCTTCAACTTGAAGGGCGACCAGCTCAACCGGTATCTCATCGCAGCGGATCCTTAGACTTATGTTCGTTGACTTTTTCATTCGCCGTCCTGTTTTCGCTACCGTCTGCTCCATCATCATTGTGCTGGTGGGGGCGGTGAGCATTCCCCTACTGCCGGTGGACTACTACCCTCAGGTGGCGCCGCCAGCCGTAACTGTGACAGCCGTTTACCCTGGGGCCAATGCCGAGACGGTGGAGACGACGGTGACCAACGTGCTGGAGCAGGAGATCAACGGCGTCGAGGGCATACGCTACCTCTCTTCGGTGAGCAGCAGCAACGGTACCAGCCAAATCACGGTCACCTTCAGCCCCGATCGGGATCTGGACATAGCGGCTGTGGATGTGCAGAACCGAGTTGCCCGAGTTCAGGCGCGGCTGCCGGCAGAGGTGATCCAAAACGGCATCAGCGTGGAAAAGGCCGGCGACAGTGCTTTCGTGCAGGTGGTGGCGCTGCGTTCGCAGGCAGGGGAATATGATGAGCTGTTTTTGAGCAACTACGCAGAGCTGTTTGTGCGGGATGCTTTGCGGCGCATCCGGGGCGTGAGCGATGTCATCATCTTTGGAGAGCGCACCTATGCCATGCGCATCTGGCTGGATCCGACGCGGCTGGCCAGCTATGGTCTGACAGCTCTGGATGTGGTGAACGCGGTGCGCCAGCAGAATATCCAGGTGCCTGCCGGCCAAATTGGCAGCCAGCCCAGCCCGCCGGATCAGGAGTTTCAGATCAGCGTCCAGGCAACGGGGCGGCTCTCACAGCCGGAGGAGTTCGCCCAGATTGTCCTCAGGGCCAACCCCGATGGCAGTTTGGTACGCATTGCCGATGTGGGTCGGGTGGAGCTGGGAGCGCAAAGCTATGATACGTTCTTCCGCATCGGGGGACAGGAGGCGGTGGGGATCGCCATTACCAAGCAGCCGGATGCGAATGCCTTGGAGGTCTCGCGGCAGGTGGAGCAGACGTTGGAGGAGCTCTCCCGCAACTTTCCGCCCGGCTTGATCTACGAGATCCCCTTCGATGCCACCCTGTTCATTACCGAGTCGGTGCAGGAGGTGATTTTCACTCTGTTGCAGGCGATTGGCCTGGTGGTGTTGGTGCTGTTTATCTTTTTGCAGGATTGGCGCATCACCCTCATTCCCACCATCACCATCCCGGTAGCGCTGCTGGGTACTTTTGCTTTTGTGCGCCTGTTTGGCTTTTCCATCAACACTCTGACCATGTTTGGCCTGACTCTGGCCACCGGTCTGGTGGTGGACGATACCATCGTGGTGGTGGAAAATATCTCCCGCTATATCCGTGATCGCGGCATGCGGCCTCTGCAGGGGGCCTCGGCGGGGATGAATGAGGTGTTGGGGGCGGTGATTGCCACTACGTTGGTGCTGTTGGGGTTATTCCTGCCGATTGCCTTTTTTCCCGGCACCAGCGGTCGCATCTATCAGCAGTTTGCCGTCACCATTGCCGTGTCGGTTTCGCTGTCCACGTTCAATGCCATTACCTTGGCTCCGGCTTTGTCGGCGCTGCTAATTCGCCCCCGCTCAGAGCAGATGTTTTGGCTGCTGCGCTGGTTTGACCGCGCCGTGGAAGGGATCCGAGCGGCCTACTGCCGCCTGCTGGAGCTGGTGGTGAAGCTGCGGCTGTTGGTGGTGGCTGGATTTGTCGCCTGTTTGGGCCTCACCTACTGGCTGTTCCAAATTGTGCCGACGGGGTTTGTGCCGGATGAGGATCAGGGCTTTTTCATCACCATTGTCCAGGGGCCGCCGGGGGTTTCCCTCAACTATACCGACAGGGTGATCCGGCAGGCCGCCGCTATTTTGGAGGGGATCCCTGAGATCGAAAATCGGGTGATCGTGGGGGGGTTCAGCTTTACCGGGCCCTCGCCGGGGAATGGGCTGATCTTTGCCACCCTCAAGCCCTGGGAAGAGCGGCGGCAACCGGAGCAATCGGCGCAAGCGATTGTCAACCGGCTATTTGGGCCTTTTTTGGGCGGGATCAGCCGCGCATTGGTGATCCCGATCCTGCCGCCGGCCATTCCCAATTTGGGGGTTGCGGGCGGGTTTACTTTCCAGCTTCAGGATCGGGGGGTCAACGATTTCAATCTGTTGGAGCAGACGGCCAACACCCTGTTTTTTGTGGGCAACTCGCCGCCCCAGCCGGGCCAACCTCCCTTGGGCCTGCGGGTTAACCCGCCCACTTTCAACGCCAATTCGCCGCAGCTAGAAGTACAGGTGGATCGGGAGATGGCCCAGTTGCTGGGGATCCCTCTGTCGGATGTCTTCGGCACGCTGCAAACGCTGTTGGGGGGCACCTACGTCAATGATTTCGACCTGTTCAACCGCAATTACCGGGTCTACGTGCAGGCAGATCAGATCTTCCGGGCCAACCCAGAGAGCATCGGCCAGTTCTACGTGCGCGGGGGCCAGGGGCAATTGGTTCCGCTGAGCACTTTGGTGCAGGTGGAGGAGACCACCGGCCCGGCCATCATTAACCACTTCAACCTTTTCCGTTCTGCCGAAATTCAAGGTAGCCCCCTGCCGGGCTTCAGCTCAGGGCAAGCGATTCGGGCAATGGAAACGCTGGCCGCCCAGTTGCTGCCCCAGGGGTTCGGCTTCGAGTGGTCGGGCCTTTCCCTGGAAGAAATCGAGTCGGGAGGACAGGCGCCGCTGATCTTTGCTTTGGGCCTGGTGTTCGTTTTCCTGGTGCTGGCGGCGCAATTTGAGAGCTATGTGGATCCCTTGATCATTTTGTTGGCGGTGCCGCTGGCGGTTCTTGGGGCTCTTTTGGCGCAACTGCTGCGGGGCTTGACCAACGACGTCTTCTGCCAAGTCGGGTTGGTGATGTTGATCGGGCTGGCCAGCAAAAACTCCATCTTGATTGTGGAGTTTGCCAACCAGTTGGTTGCCCAAGGGATCCCACTGCTCAAAGCTGCCACCCAAGCAGCCGAGACGCGCTTCCGCGCCATTCTGATGACCGCCCTGAGCACCATCCTGGGTATTTTCCCTCTGGCAGCGGCCACGGGCGCAGGGGCAGCCAGCCGTCAGTCGCTGGGCACGGCGGTGATCGGCGGTATGCTCGTTTCAACGGTGCTCAGCTTGCTGATTGTGCCGGTGCTCTACCTGGTGATCAAAGGGATCCAGGCGCAGATTTTGGGGGGATCCCCTTCGCCTGTGGATCTGGCGCATCTGCCCCCACCGGAGGATCCCAAGGATCTGCTGCCTGGTGGCGACAGCGTTGGGTAGCAAGAGGGATCTGCTTGCTTCTTCTCTTCTGGCGGAAAAGCGAGTGGGGGAAGGGGGCACCTTTCATCCACCGAGGGCCCTGTCTTCGAGCAGTTCGAGCTCGGCTCCGCCGGGCATTTTTTCCCAGAACTGAGCCAGGTGTTGCAGGCCCACAAAGCCCAACTGCCAGAGGATCAAGGCTAGAGGGCCGTGCTGCTGCCGTTGGATCTTCAGGGCCAGAGCCAGTTGTTTGGGCTTGAGGAGCTGTTGCTGCTCAGCAAACTGGCAGAACTGTCGATCCCATTGGCTAAGGGCTTGTAAATCCGGCAGGGTCGGTTCCATAGGTTTGGCCGGGCAGGAAAGGATTGAATGTCGAGGATCGGGATCCTCGTACTGATTCTGGGGATCTTCTTGCGGATCCCTTGCAACAGGTTTCTTCCAGGGTACGTGAGCGCCCAGGCATCCCCAAGGCCAGTTCGGGCAGAGAGCACTGAGCTTTGTCGCAAAGCTGGCTTATAGATCCTGGCAGGACGGTCTATCCCCAGGGGTCGTCGTCGAAAGGACTATCTGACCAATAGCCACTCTGCTGGGATGGGGGGGGCTGTTGGGGGAGAGGAGGCGTGTAGGCAGGAGGCGGTGTTGGGATGGGGGTGGGTTTTTCCAGCTCCTCAAGTCGAGGCAGGTCGGCGGGCTTGGGCTCGACACCAAGGCTTCTCAGCTTGGCTTGCGTTTCTTGCACTTGAGCATTGAGCTCTTCCAGGTAGGCGCGGTAGTGGTTGGCAGCTTCCAGGTACTGCTTGGCTTTCTTTTCGTTTTCCCGGACGACCGCCTCCAGTTCTTTGGTGCGAACGGTGTAATCGGCCTCTTGATTGGTGAGGTTTTCGATGGCTTGGTTGAGTACAGCCCGCCGTCGCTCCAGTTGGGCTACAATTTCCGACAACTGTCGTTCTCGCTCGCTAAGGCTGCGTTCCCGGTTTTGAGTTTGTTCCAGTTGAAAGCTGGCCTGGCTGAGCTGCTCTCGCAAATACATCACCTGGGGCTCCGTCTCGTTGCGTTCCTGTTGCAACTCAAAGACCCGCGCTTCCAAGTGATCTTTTTCCTGCTGCAACACTTCCCGCTCGTTCAAAAGACGGGTGTAGAGCTGGTTGAGAAAGTCCACCTCCATCACCACCTGGCTAAGCTGAGTGGCGTATTCCCCAACCAAAGCCAACTCCCGAGCGAGGTTTTGGGTTTCACTGGTGGCTTGATCGGTGAAAAACTGAGGAAGTTGGGTGGTTTCTCTGAGGCGTTGGGTAAATTGCTTGAAGCGGAAAGAAAAGTTGCTCGCCATTGCCGGTGCGGTAGCCTCGAAGATCAGGGGAATGCCGATGGTTGGATTTCACAGGGCTTGGATTGCTTCCAATCTACTTGGATTGCTTCCAATCTAACATCGAGCTACAGCTTTTGCGGAAGCTTGCCTTAGGTGGGATCGGGGGGAGTTTCAGGGGCCGGCATGGCAACTTCCCCAGAGGGATCCCGTTTCTCGGATTCCGGCTGGGGGTTTTCTGTCGCTCTGTTTTTATCCTTGTCTTTTTGGTCTTTCGAGGTGCCTTCTGAATCTTGGCCGGAGATGCGGCGCAACAGCCGTTGCAGGAGTGGGCTGCGGCGATCGCCGATGACGGAGAAGCGGCTTTCGATCTCTTCGACGGGGACGGGATCCATTTGGGCCAGCTCCGGCTCGCTGAGGAGGAGTACCCGTATCGTTGCAATGGGGATCTGCAAGAACAGGTTGGATCCCCAAAATCCAAAGGCAGCTATGGCTAGGCCTGCCAGACGGGTGCCGTTGCCAGGGGTGAGCGGGGCAAAGAGGGGGGCAAAGTCGTAGAGGCGCTCACCGACTTCCAGCATCAGGATTGCCGCCAACAGCGTCAAAATCTTATGTTCGGGGCTGAGGAAGGCGGCCAAGATGCGGCGCTGCTCGAGGGTGAGTTCTTCTGGGGGGACAGAAGCCACCCACACGCTAAAGATGTCAAACGGTTTGCGCCACTGCATAGCAAAGACCGGCCCAATGCCCACCACGGCCACCCAAGCCTGCTCCGCCCCCACCGGCAGGAGGGGATCCCCTGTGGCCAGCCCGATCAGGGTCAGCCCCACCCACAAGGGGAAGAGGAGGATGCCGGCGGCATGGATCCAGAGGAAAGGTTCCTGCCAATGGCTGCGCATGGGGAGATGCCAAAAGGGACAGGGGAGAGCAGGGCTAGGGGCGGGATTTGTCCACCACTTCCAATTCTGTGAGGCGGAAGGTGACCAATTTATCCCAGTTGCCGCCTTCAAAGAGGACAGCGGCATGGTTGTCGGTAACCCGCTGTACCTGGCCCTCAAAGCAGTAGTAGGTGTCGTTGGGGTTGATGACCCGCACGGCAACGCCGGGGTAGATCGGGGGAAGGGCTTCGAGGAGGGTTGGGGTTGGAGTCGTGTTCACGTTTCAGCTATCCTCTTTTTTTGCAGAAGCTCTGCCTTACTATTATGGGGGAAAGCCCCTCTCTTGCCGAGTCTCCCCCTCGTTGACCTTCTCCCCACAGCGGTTCGCCGAGGGTTGGGCAATGGGCTGAGGTGTGGCTGCCAGCCCGCTAACACGAAAGGGGCCTGCACTGCGACTTCGACGGTCAATCCAGCTCCAGCTCAAGGCCCCAGACCATGGCTACCGGCGCACAGTCTTCCCCCTCCCAAATCTGGCATGTGTTGGTGATCGATGATGAGCAGGGACGGCGGGCTGTGGCCCTCAGTGCTGCCACCTATTCCATCGGCAGGGATCCCAGCAATGCGATTGTCATCGATTCGGCGGCGGTTTCCCGGCAACACGCGCTGCTGCTGCGGCTACCCCAAAAAGATGGCCAGTATACCTACCGGCTGCTGGACGGCAATATCGAGGGCAAGCGCAGCACCAACGGCGTCTCGGTGAATGGGCAGAGATGTCTGAGCTGGGATCTCAAGGATGGGGATCAGATCCTGTTGGGGGATCGGGTGCGGATGCAGTACTGCATTCGTCGGTTGTCGGACGAAGATTTTCAGCAGTATCTCCAGTCTGTAAGCTTTCGCAGCGTGAAGGCGGAGGTGGTGGATCGACGCTCCACAACACTGCAGCGGTTTGATCCGCCCTCGATGCAGGCAATTTTGCCCCAAGAGGAGACGACGGAGAGAATTGACGTGAAGCCTCAACGCCGCAATCCGCTGCGGCTGCTGTTGCAGACGCTCTGGGAGCGTTTGAGGGGAAAGCTGAGATAATTTAGCCCTCAGGAATGCCCACCCGTTCTGAGTCTGGGAGCGCTGATGCAGTCTCGTCGGTGCTGTCTTTGCGCTCTTGCTCTGACGCTTCTGCCTGCAAGTCCAGGAGGGAGGGGGAGTTGGCTTCCCCAATCAACACTCCCCGCAGCCAGAGGGGAGCGACAAAGGTGGTGGCAATCACCATGACGATAATGCTGACATCGAGGGCATCGGAGAGAACCCCACTGGCGGCCCCCACACCGGCAAACACCAGGCCCACCTCACCCCGGGGAATCATGCCCACTCCGATGGCGTAGCGGTTGATGCCCGGCTTGCCAAAGGCCCCCAAGCCCGCTGCCAGCTTGCCCACAATGGCAACTCCGATCAAGAAGACGGCAATGATCAGCCCCTCTCGGTTGACGGGGAGGGTGGGGTTGAGTACGGCAAGGTTGGTTTTGGCCCCAACGCAGACGAAGAAGATGGGCACCAGTAGGTCGGAAATGGGCTTGATCTGTTCTTCCAGCTCTTGCCGTTTCTCGGTTTCGGCCAAGATTAAGCCAGCGGCAAAGGCGCCCAAAATCGCTTCTAGATGAATGATTTGCCCCACATAAGCCAGCAGAAAGGCGAGCACAAGGGCGGGCAGAAGGGGGTTACCTCGGGTCTTCAGGCTGTTGAGAAGGGCAACAAAGTAGGGGCTGAGAAGGCGCCCCAAAACAATGGAGCCGACCAAGAAAAGGATGGCACTGAGGATGATGATGCCAATATCGGAAAGGTTGACTTCTCCGTTTTTGGCCAAGCCCGCCACCACGGCCAAGATGATGATGCCCAACACGTCATCCAAGACGGCGGCACCAATGATCACCTGTCCTTCTGGGGAGGTGAGTTTTTGCAGCTCGGCCAAGACGCGGGCGGTGATGCCGATGCTGGTTGCTGTGAGGGCAGCGCCGGCAAATATGGCGGGGATAACGGGCACATGAAACAGGTAGAGCAAGCCCAGGGTTCCGGCCAGGAAAGGCACAGCGACCCCGATGACGGCTACGGCTGCGGCTTGAGGGCCGACCCGCAACAGCTCGGCCAGATCCGACTCGAGGCCGATTTCAAACAAAAGGACGATCACCCCGATCTCGGAGAGGATGTCGATGATCTGGCTTTGGGAGGAGAACACCTGTACCAGGGATCCCTCGTCGAGTCCGGCAGTGGCTTGCAGAAATTGCATCAGTGCTGAGGATTGGGCCAAGGCGTGCAGCTCTTGGCCGGAAACTTGTCCTTCCGGGAAGACCAACAACCCCAGCGCGGAGGCCCCTACCGCGACGCCCCCCAGCAGCTCTCCCAACACGGGGGGAAAACTCAGGCGGACGGCAATTTCTCCGGCGATACGGCTGGCCAGATAGATGACCACTAGAGCCATCAGCACCGCTACCAGGATCAGGGGCGAAAGATTGGCAGCTCCTTCAATGGGGGCAGCGGCTTCGACGGCAAGCAAAACGGGATCCCAGCAATTCAACAGCAAGATCTCAACCTCAGGTGGACTGCTTTTTGTCTTGGGTTGGCACAAGCAGAGCGGCTCTGTTCAGGCAATCGCTCTGCCAGAAGACTGTTACAAAGGCTAACCCTCATGGCGATCCGCTTGCAATGCCTGCATCGGCACTTTATGAGGACTCTGTCCCGCTGATGCCAACAGAATGGTTTCCGATGAAGTTGCTCTGGTTGGAAATGGCTATATTTCTATGGCGGTGCGGGTTCTCAGCTTGGGATCCCAGGTGCCGTGCACTCTGTCTCGATCTACCGCGAGGATTAACGGTGATATCTCCTCTACGCACGCTGAGTGAACGCTGGCTACCCATCCTCCTGACAGGGATCCTACTGCTGCTGGTTTGGGATCCCTTGGCGATTTGGGCGAACAGCCCGGCGGCGCAACGCCTCTTGGAGCAGGGCACTGCAGACTGCAGCACGGTCAGGGAGTGTGCTCGACTATTGCGCAACCCGATCCTGCCTTCTTTGGGTCAATTGGCGGAGGGCTTGAGAAATATGGCGTTCCCCCTCACTTCCACGAGCGCAGTTGGGTATAACGCTCTGGTCACGGCAGCAGAAACGCTGGTGGGGTTGGGGCTGGCTTTGCTGGTGGGGTGGGCAACGGCGGTGGCGTTGGTGTTTTCGCGAGCTTTTGAGCGGATGATGCTTCCCTGGATTGTTGCTTCCCAGAATGTGCCAATTGTGGCTTTGGCGCCGGTGCTGGCGGTGGTGCTGGGGCAATATGGGGTGCGGGGTCTGTTGCCGAAAGCAATCGTGGCGGCCTACATTGCTTTTTTCCCGCTGTCGATCGGCATTGCCAAGGGGTTGAGCAGTGTACCGCCTCTGCAATTGGATTTGATGCGCACTTACCATGCCCACCCGCTGCAGGTATTTCGCTGGGTGCGGATCCCGGCGGCTATGCCGATGGTGTTTACCAGCCTGAAGGTTGCGGTGGCGATGGCTCTGGTGGGGGCTATTGTGGCAGAGATTTCGATTGTTAGCTTTGCAGGGCTGGGGCCGATGTTGTTAAGCCGTTCCTATTACGGCGACATGGTGGGGTTGTGGGTGATCATGCTGGTGGCGGCAGCTTTGGGGATCCTCTTGGTGCAGGGGATTGGCCTGCTGGAGAACATCTGGACGCGGTGGCGGCGACCCACTCCGTAACCCACTCAACACTGGGGATCGACGGGGCTTTGGATCTGATTTCGCGATGGGGGTTTCGTGGGCTGCTCTGGTTCCATCGGTGGATAGTCCAGATAATTGACACTTATCTGGAGTATTGCCCTTCATCCCTTTGCATCAGGGGGACGAAGCCCTTATCACCCCGCTCCTGGAAAATCCCTCAGAGCCAACAACCCAGGTGGACGACGAGCTGCTCCTCAGGAGGAAGCCTCGCCATGGCCCGGTGCAGGGTTGGATCCATCCAAATCGGACGATGGCCCAGACAGATCCAGAGGATTAAAGCGGTTCATGGCTGTCCTCAGTCCCTCTTGCCAGCAGCACTCCACGGCCTCTACCGCCACATCCAACACCCGCTCCAGCACCTCTTGTTCTGCAGGGGCGAATCCACCCAACACATGCCCGACCACATCTTGGCTGCCCTTGGGTTTGCCCACCCCCAAACGCAGCCGTGGAAACGCCTCGCTCCCCAAGTGCTGAATGATGGACTTCATGCCGTTGTGCCCACCGGCAGAACCGGATCCCCGCAGGCGCAGACGACCCAGCGGCAGATCCATATCGTCGTACACCACCAGCACAGAGGCGAGATCTAACTTGTACCAATCCAGCACCGCCCGCACCGATTGGCCGGAACGGTTCATGTAGGTTTCCGGCTTGAGCAAGCGTCGCTTTCCTCCCAGGGCAAACCCTTCTCCGTAGCTACCTTGGAATCGCTTCTCCAAAACCAACGGGATCCCCCAGCGCTGCGCCAGCCGATCCACCACCATAAAGCCGCAATTGTGGCGGGTATTGGCGTATTGAGGGCCGGGATTGCCCAGGCCCACAACGAGCTGCAGGGAAATCTCATCGGTTCCCTTGGGCTTGACCTGGGTCACAACGTTTCTCACCTCCTCGAGCTAAAGTAAGGCATCGCTGCTTTGAGTGGTGTTGGCGTGTTTTCGGGCTGCTGGTCGCCCCGGAGGTTCGGATACCCAGCCGGACTGAGTCGGGACAGCGGTGAGGATCCCTGGGGGCAAATGGCTCGCCGCCCATGACTCTGCCATTGTTTATTGTCAACGCTCATTGTGAACGCTTCTGACCAAACCTGCCATCGAGGACCAGCCGTGCCCCACCTGTCCACCCCCTTCAGCCCTCACCCTGGCGGAACTGAATTCGAGGCCTTGGATGCCTTACGCCTCAGCCAGCGTCTGATTCAGGTGGGGATTGCCCTCTCCTCAGAAACAGATCTGGGGCGGCTGCTGGAGTTGATCGTTGCTCAAGCCCGAGAACTGACCCACTGTGATGGGGCCAGCCTCTTTGTCCGAGAGGGAGAAGAATTGCGGTTTTTCGTGGTCAACCGCCATGAGGAGCTGCGGGATCTGCGCTTGCCCCTCAGCCCTTCCAGCATTGTGGGCTACGTGGTGCTCACCGGGGAAAGCTTGAATTTGCCGGATGTCTACCGCCTGCCCGCCGACCGGCCCTATGCCTTTAACCCACAGGTGGATCGGCAAACCGGCTATCGCACCCGCTCCTTGCTCACCGTGCCGATGCGGGATCCCTCAGGCAAGATCCTTGGCGCCCTGCAACTGTTGAACCGCCTAAAGCCGGATCACCCCACCCCCCTAGCTCCTGACCAGGTGGCTGAGTGGAGCCAACCTTTTTCTGAGCTGGAAGTCAGCGTGGCAGAAGCCCTAGCCTCCCAGGCGGCGGTTGCCTATCAAAACGTCCAATTGCGGGAAGAGCTCAAATCTGCCCACTTCGAGACCATCTTCTGTCTGTCTCTGGCCGCAGAATACCGGGATCAAGATACCTCCTTTCACCTGAAGCGGATGAGCAACCACTCTCGCATCATCGCCAAGCACTTGGGCCTATCCAGCCATGAGCAAGAGCTGATCTTCTACGCCAGTCCCATGCACGATGTGGGCAAAATCGGGATCCCGGATGCCATCTTGCAAAAGCCGGGGCGTCTGACCCCAGAAGAGCGGCAGATCATGAACCGCCACCCTGAGATCGGCTACGAAATTCTCAGCAAGTCCGACTCCGAGCTGATGCAAAAGAGCGCCATCATCGCCCTTACCCACCACGAGAAGTTCGACGGCAGTGGGTATCCGCGCGGCCTCAAAGGAGAAGGGATCCCTCTAGAAGGGCGGATTGTGGCCTTAGCCGATGTCTTCGATGCCTTGGCCAGCCGTCGCCCCTACAAAGAAGCCTGGGCTTTGAATGAGGTCTTTCAGTTTGTAGAAGACAACAGCGGCAGCCATTTCGACCCGCAAGTGGTGGCCGCCTTTAACCGAGGACGCAGCGAAATTCTGGAAATCTACCACCGCTATCCAGAAACCCGCTAAATCCAGCTCCAGATCAATCAGGGATCCAAGATACCAACCCAGAACATTCAGCTCCAAAGGGATCCATCCCCGCAAACTGCAAAGAAGGGATCCCAGGCCATCCTTTCCGTACAATCCCGCAGAATCTTATGGGCAAAAGGTGGGATCCCAGGGCAAACTGAAGGTGGTCGATTTTCTGCACAAATTACCCCATTGAAGGCCGATCTAGAGCCGACTTTTTGTGTTCCTCTACACATCAGTCTCCAACCCATCTGTACCCAACCTGTGCCGAGGATCCCTGTGATGGCTACCCTGACGAACCCGCCCACTCCCACCCTATCGATCAACACCAAGCTGCGTGACTTGGCCTTGGTGGAGTTTCAGGTGAACGAGTCCACCCCTTGCGAGAATGTGGTGCGCCGCCTGGAAGATGACAGCAGCCTTTCAGGAGTCATCGTGCTGGACGAGCGGTCGCAGGTGCGGGGAATGTTGACCCGCCGCGCCATTTTGGAGTGGATGCTCAGCAAGCCCTACGGCCTGGATGTGTTTTTGAAGCGGCCCATCAGCTCCATGGTAGAGTTCCATAGCCGGGATTTTCTCTTGCTCCCCGGCGACTGCGATGTCATCCAAGCAGCCGACCGAGCTTTCCAACGGCCCGAAGAGACCATCTATGACCCCGTGGTGGTTCAACTGGGATCCCAGGACTACCGCCTTCTCGATGTGCCGGTGTTGTTGGTGGCCCAGGCTCAGGTGCATCTGGCCACCCAGCGCAAGCTACAGGAGCAGCAGGAAGAGATGAAAAGGATCTTGGCAGAGCTGGAGCAGGAAAAAAACCGCAGCCTCCAGTATGCCCGGGATCTGGAGCGGCAAAAAGCCGAGATCCTCAACCAAAACCTGGCCTTAGACATGGAACGTCGCCGGGCCCAACAGCGCTCCGAGGAGTTGGCTCGCCTTAACGCCCGCATCATTGAAATCAGTTCTGTGCTCTCTGAGAGAGGCAAATCCACCTTTGCCGCCACCTTTGCTGGGGTAGAAGCGGTGCGCACCCTCTTCCAGGAAATTGCCGACAACAACCAGGAGCTATCCCGCGAACTCAAGGAGATCAACACCATCGTGGATTTGATCGTGGAGGTGGCAGGATACATTCGCCTGCTCTCCTTTAACGCGGCTGTAGAGGCCAACCGCAGCGGTGGTGCCGGTGGCTTTGGAGCCATTGCCCAGGAGATCCGCAAATTGGCCGGGCGAACCACTGAAGCCAGCAACCGCATTCGCAGCTTGGCAGATCGCATCCAGCGCCAGAGCCAATCCACACTGCAATCGGCCCAGAGCAGCGCTGAGGTAGTGCAATCCCTTTACCAGCAGGCCCAGTCGGCCCAGTTGGCCCTGGAAGAGCTGCAAACCCTGTTGGAACGAGCCCAAATCTAGCCTCCCTTTTGAGATTCTTCTGGATCCTGAGAGCCTGAGGTTGCCATGGTGGCTAGGGGGCAGCTTTCCCCTCTCGAATCTCATAAGTATAAAATTGCCCAGCCACGGCAAGGGTTTCAAAGTGGTAGGTGGGCAAGGAAATCCCCAGCGGGCCAAAGTTGAGCAACGACAAATCGGTGGTATAGAGGCTGAAGAGGATAAAATTCTGCCGGCGGGTTTGGCGCATGAACAAAGCTTCCAGTTCGGGCTGAAGCTCTCGGACAAGGGCATGACATTCCTCAATCAAAGTGACCAAGAAAGACGGGATCTGAGCGCAGTATTCTCGCGCAGCGTAGGCGGCCAGTTGTTGCCCTGCATGGGTTCTGTACTCTTCTAAGGTGGGATTGGTGATGGCCAAAGCAGCCACTCCTCCCGCCAAAACCAGCCCGGAAAGCAAGGAAAAGACCTTTAGCATCGCAGCCTCCGAAACCAGGTTTTCCATTCTGCTACAGGCTTGAGCCACCTCAACAGGGATCTTCCGGCAGAAGCCAAAGGGTTCTGTCCCGCTGACGCAATCGACCAAAGCCGACCCGTCGATCCCGTAGCCCTTTCGCCAGCCGCCTGCGCGGGATCAACAGCCAAACGCTCTACCCCGAAAGGACTCCTAGGAACCCGGTTCACCGGCGCTGCACGGCAACAGTGTTCCGGCAAGCCCGCAGAAGGGCTATATCCCTTGATTGAGTTGCTGGCCCACAGGATAGGATGGGATCCGATGTGCAGATGGTTTGATGTTCTCTATGGAACTTGCCGATCTAAGACGCACCCTAGAATCGCTCACCTTACGCCTGAGCAACGCTCAGGACTATCTTTGACCTGCCTCACCTGGAGCAACAGATCGCCATCCTAGAGCAGGAAGCCTCCCAGCCCCAGTTTTGGAATGATGTAGAGGCAGCCCGCCGCCACATGCAGCAGCTCAACAGCCTCAAAGCCTCCTGGGATCAGGTGCATCGCTGGAAGGATCGCCTAGAAGATGCCGTCAGCGCCCTTGAGCTGCTCCAAGAAGAGCCCGATCCAGAACTCTTAGCCGAGACAGCGGGATCCCTGGCAGTGGTGGAGCGGGAGTTGGGCCAGTGGGAGCTACAGCAACTGCTCTCCGGCCCCTACGACAAAAACGGTGCCATCCTCACCATCACCGCCGGCGCAGGGGGAACCGACGCCCAGGACTGGGCGGAAATGCTCCTGAAAATGTACACCCGCTGGGCCGAAAACCAGGGCTACAAGGTCAGCCTCTCGGAATACTCCGAAGGTGCCGAAGCCGGCATCAAGTCCGCCACCCTGCTGATCGAAGGCCCCTACGCCTATGGTTATCTCTCTGCCGAGAAGGGTAACCACCGGATGGAGCGCATCAGCCCCTTCAACGCCAACGGCAAACGGCAAACCAGCTTCGCCGGCGTAGAGGTGATGCCGATCCTGGAAGAGGAAAGCGAGTATGAGCTGAAGATGGAAGATCTGGAGTTCGAGACCTCCCGCTCGGGTGGAGCAGGTGGCCAAAACGTGAACAAAGTGGAAACAGCAGTGCGGGTGATCCACAAGCCCACCGGCATTGCTGTGCGCTGTACCGAAGAGCGCTCCCAACTGCAAAACAAAGAGCGGGCCATCCAGATCTTGAAGGCCAAGCTGATCGAGATGGAAGAAGAAAAACGCAGACAAAAGCTGGCCGAGATTCGCGGCGAGATGGTGACTCAGGGCTTTGGGGGGCGTATTCGCACCTACACCTTCGATCCTTACAAGTTGATCAAAGATCACCGCACCAACGCCGAAACCTACAATGTCGAGGCCTTTATGAACGGTGAGCCGAGCGAGCTGATGCACTTTATTCAAGCCTACTTGCGGCAGGAAAATGCCAAGCAAGCCGCTGCCGTTTAGAGTCGGCTCCAGCGCTCCCACACTGCCTGCATCAGAGCAAGCCGCTCCTCCGGTGAGGCCATTTGGAGCTGAACGGGATCCCCTTCTGGAAAGACCCCCCCTACCCCCCACCCCACAGCTCTGGGGCAAGCCGTCTTCTCCTGCAGGGATCCCGCCCAGGCCAGTCCATGCCAAGCGCCGATGGCAGTCTCCAGCGCAGAAGAAAAAACCAGATCCAGGCCGGGATGTCGGCTGAGATACTCCCGCAGCGCGATACAGGAGCCCACCAAAGATGGCTTCACCACCAGGATCCCTGTCCATCCTGAGCGATGGACGGCTTGCAACTGTTCCAAACAGGCCACCGATTCATCCAAAGCAATGGGGGTCTGGTACTGGCGGCTGAGCTCCACCAGATGGGAGTGCTGATTCGGCGGCAGAGGCTGCTCCAAAAACTCGATCTTGCCCGGCGAGTCCTGGTTAAGCCGATCACAAACGGCCAGCCACCGGTGGGCCTCCGCAAGCCCTAGTCCCCCATTGGCATCCAAACGCAGACGGGATCCCGGCGGCAACCGCTCCAGCCATTGCTCCAGCTTCTCCAACTCCTGCTGCATGGGATCCCTCCCCACCTTGAGCTTGTACACCGCTCGCGTCAGCGGGACGGAGTCCTTGTAGGCTCCCGACGGGATGGTCTCCCCCAAAAGTTCACAGAAAGAGAGCAAAGAGAGATCCCTATTCAACCCATCGGGATCCCGACAGGCCAGCCAAGCGCATTCAAACCCAAACCGGCAGGTTGGCAGTGCTTCTGGGATCCCCAAAATATGCGCCTCCGACAAAAGAGGGGGCAACTGCCGACAAAACTCCAGAGCCTGCTCCAGGGTTTCGCTGCCAAACCAAGGGATGGGAGCAATTTCCCCATATCCTTGACAGCCTGTCTCCCGATCTGTAAGCCGGATCAGGATCCCTTCGCGCACGGACCACAGTCCGTGGTGGGTACGCAGGGGCCGCCGAAAGGGACGCCGATAGGAGCAAAACGCAAAGGAAAACCGCTCTTCCAGCCGCCTGAGCGGTGCAGACTCCTCTTTCTGGGTATCCCCTGCGGGTGATCTACTGTGCCTACCAACCACAAAAAACCAAGCAGGATAGATAGATAAAGAAGGGAAAAACTCCGGCTTTCTCAGAGGTCTGCTCTTCAGATCAAAAACGATCCCCGTCGCTTTCTTTAACACCCTGAGATTGACTCATAATGGCTCATAATAATATTTTTATAATAGTATTTATTTATAATAATGACCTCAATCCAAAGTTCTGGTCACTTCAGGTCAGGGTGAGACACCTGGGCTACTGAAAAAAGCCTTCTGGCACAATGCATTATGCATTATTGCTCCGCAACGCTGACGCGACGACGCAACCAACGTTTTAGGTGTGGGTGCAGTGTCCTAGTTTGAATCGAAACGACCATAAAACACCGGCTCAACTTCTGCCAAGGCAGCTTCCGGCCCCACCAGAGCAATGGCCGAGTTGGTCAGGTAGGTTTTTGCGGCTTGATGGAGCTGCTCTGGGGTGAGTTGCCTGACCCTCTGCAAATACTGCTGGTCAAACTCCATGCCCAAGCCCAAAATCTCGTACCAGCCCACCAGTTGGGCCACCTGGGCATTGGTTTGTTTGCTGAGGGCGTATTGGCCCAGAAGTTTGCGCTGCGCCATTTCCACCTCCGCCGGATCGAGGGGATTGGCCTGCAGACGGTGGATTTCTGCTTGTAGGCGCTCCAGGGCCACCTGAGTATTCTCTGCCGCAGTGCCCATGTAAACCCCAAAAGGGGCGGGATCCCGACGGGTGGCAAAAAAAGCCGAGACCTCATAGGCCAGGCCACAGCGCTCCCGCAGTTCCACGAACAGACGGCTGGACAGACCGCTCCCCAAGTAGGTGGCCAGCAACTTCAGGGCCGGATAATCCGCAGAAGCAGCAGGGGATCCGCGAAACCCGATCAAGATCGTCGTCTGCTGAGTGGGCTGGGGCAACCTCAGCAGTTGGGGATCCCTCAGAGGGGGTAGGGGAACATCCCGATCCTCTGGAGAGGGGCCGGGAACAACCCAGTCCCCCAAAGCCGCTTCCACCTGGGCAGCCATTTGCTCCGGCGGCTCTGGGCCGATCACCACCATCACCATTCCATTGGGACGACAGTAGGCCGCGTGATAGGCCACCAAATCCTCGCGGGTCAGGGATCCCACCGTCTCCAGCCGTCCCAACCCCGGCAGGGCGTAGGGATGATCCCCATAGAGGGCCTGTCGCACCTGATCGAAAGCCAGGCTGAAAGGCCGTTCCTGCTGGGCGCGAATGGCTTGCAGCATCAACCCCTGCTCTCGCGCCACCTCCTCTTCAGGAAAACTGGGATCCCGTAATATCTCCGCCAGCAAATCCAGCAGCTCCGGGAAATCGGCAGCCACACAGCGCAGGCTCACCTCGAAAGAGTCGGCAGAGCTGTCCACCGATAGCGAGGCCCCCAGCGATTCCACCCCAGCAGCAATGGCCTGGGAGTTGCGCCGATGCGTGCCTTTGGTGAGGACAGCCGCCATCAAGTGGCTCACCCCCGCCTGTTGCGGTTGCTCTGCCCGGCTGCCACCGCGGAAAAAACAGTGGGCAGCCAAGATCTCCACCGTTGGGTTCTGGCCCAGCAACAGCGTGATGCCATTGACCAAAAGGACGCGCTGTAAACGGCCACGTTGGGTGGCAAGCAGAGCAGAGTTCATGCAGGCAAGGGATCCCGTCCAAAATCCGAAAGTCAAGAGTCCAGAGCGTCGAGGCAGCGCTCACCGACAGGCCAGTTGCAGCTCCGAGGCCATTGCTGGATCGAGGGCAGTCGGCTTGAGAACGGTGACTACATAAGCCTCCGGAGACAAGTACTGCTGAGCCAACTCCCGGATCTGAGCCGGAGTAAAGGATTGCACCAGCTCCAGGTACTCTTGAATGCGTTGCACCCCGCCCAGCGTCTCGTAGTAGCCATAGATGCCCGCCAATTGGCTGGGGGACTCGGCGGAGAACAGAAACTCATGGATGAGCATACGCCGGGTGCGATCCAACTCTGCTTGGCCAATGCCATCCTGCTGCAGCTTTTCAATCTCGTGCAGGATCGTCGCCTCCACCCGCGCCACATCCTTCGGCTCCAGCTGAGCGCCGATACAAAACAGTCCCCCCTCCTTCAACACCAGCGAAGAACAGCCAATGGCCCTCACCCAGCCCCGCTGTTCCCGCAGCAGATGCACCAGCCGCGAAGTACGGCCATCTCCCAGCAGAGAAGCCAACATCTCCAGGCCACAGGCTTGCTGCCAATCGTCAATGCCAACAGTAGGCCAGGCCAACTTCAGGCGGGCTTGCTCCAAGCGGGCATGGTCGCTCTCCCGGCGCAGGATCCCTTGGGGACGAGGCTGGGGCGGGATGGGGGGGCTGGCCGGTGCTGGCCCAGCAGCAGAGCTGCCAAACTGCTCCTCCACCAAGGCCAACGCCCGCTCGGGATCGATGCCACCCGTCACCACCACCGTCATGGATTCAGGCCGATACCAAGCGCGGTGGTAAGCGCGCATCACCTCAGGGGTCAGTTGCATCAAGCTTTCCGGTGTGCCCAACACCGGTCGTCCATAGGGATGCTCCCCATAGGCGGTCTGCATCAAAAGCTGATAGGCCGTGTAGTCCGGGTTGTCGGCGGCGCGGCGAATTTCCTCCAGAACCACCTGCCGCTCCCGCTCAAACTCTGGATCCGGGATCCCGGCCCGCAAAACCACCTCTGCCAAGTAGGGCAGGGTATCCGCCAGGTCGGCAGCAGCCACCGTAATGTAGTAATGGGTGTAGTCTTGGCCGGTGGCAGCATTGGTAACTCCGCCCCGTCCTTCCACGGCCCAATCCAGCTCACCAGGGGCCAGCCGCTCGCTGCCCTTAAACACCATGTGTTCCAAAAAATGGGATAGGCCCAGCCACTCCGGCGGCTCATGGCGTCCGCCTGTCCGTACCCAGACATCAACGGTTACAGAATCGGCAATAGGGATGGGATGAAGGATAACGCCTAACCCGTTGCTCAGTCGGTGGGTGTAGGCGGGCAAAAGACGAGGAGAGCGGTTCAAAATTCTTAACTGATGGAGAACAGTCTTAATTGTAGATGGAGAGGGTCTCCCGGAAATAGTATCTGAGACTACTTTTCTTGGTCTTCTCTCCCCGGCTTGCGGAGGCAAAACGCTCCGCCCCTTTTGGGGAACCTTTTGTGGAAGAGGAAGAACCTAGGCGCCTTGGGCCGCCCCCTGTCCACCCATCTCCCCAACTAAGGCTCTTGATGGAAATCCGGGGATCCCTGCCAAGCCAGACTGGGGGATCCCTCTCCGGCCAGATTGTCCTCCACCTGAAATCCAGGGGGCCATTCTTCGCTATCGCGCACCCGCTGCACCACCTCTTGGGGCAGCACGACCCCCAACTGCCGGGCAGCCATGGCCACCACATCCCCCCGGTCGATCAAGCCAGCAATGGCGCCGGTGGGCGTGAAAACCAAAATGCGGCGGGGTTCTGCCTGGCGCATCATCTGAATTACCTGGGGAATGGGGGTCTCTTCTCGTACCCCCTGCAGTTGCTCCATCGGCTTGAGAATGGCTTTCAGGGTGAGGCGATCCCACTGGCTGCGCTCGATGTCGTTGAGCAGTTCTGGCCTGACCAACCCGCGGTAACGGCCATCTTCCTCGGCAAAATAAACCTCCGCTGGCTGAGTTGGGGCTTCCGGCCTGAGAGAAGAAGGCACCAGATAGCGATCCACAAACTCCCGCAGGCTCATGTTCGCGTCCAAAACCCGAAACTGGCGGGTCATCACATCTGCAGCTTTCAGGCGGGCCAGCACCTGCTGCAGTTGCGCGTACTGGCTGTAGCGGCGGGCGGTGTTCAAAATAAACAGGCCGATCAACCCCACCCAGAGGCCGTTGAGGCTCCCCCAAAATACCACCAGCAGACCTAGCCCCACCAAACCCCAGCCCACCCCCTGGCCGGCTCGGGCCGCCCACAGCATACCCTTTTGCCGATCCCCTGTCCAACCCCAGATGGCCGCCTTGAGCATTTGCCCCCCATCCAGAGGCAGGCCCGGCAGCAGGTTAAACAGGGCAATCGTCAGGTTGATGGCAGCCAAGCTGGTGAGGGTTGAGGCCAGCATCGACTCCGGCACAGCCCAAGCCCGGGCCACGCTGAAGAAAACAAACAGACCCAAGCTGAGGAGAGGGCCTGCCACCGCCACGCAAAAAGCCCCAAGGGGGCGGGGAACTTCCCGCTCAATCGCCGCCATACCCCCAAAAATAAATAGGGTTATCGAGTTAACCCGTACCCCATAGGCGCGGGCCACCAAGCTGTGGGCCAACTCATGGGCCAGCAGAGAAAGAAACAACCCCATCGCCGTCAACACCCCGTAGGAGAGCACCAGCAGGAGGGCCGCCGGGAACCAGGTGTAGTCGATGAAAAAGGGGATCCCCCACAAGCTACCGATGCGCAGGCGACTGGTCATGACGATACAACTCCTTACACAGCTCTCACTGGGGAGAAGGCCCAGGAAGGTGCCGTTGAAGACGACAAGCAGCCCCTTAACTTGGGATCCCTCTCCTCCACTGTAGCCCTTCTGCCGGGCCTTCCGTTCCCTTGCGGCTCCCCCGGCAGACAGCGGGCCTGCCCTATCCCTAGAGGCTCTTAAAGATCTTCTCAGAGCAGATCTTCTCAGAGCACAACACTACCTACAACACCGGATCCCTGAAGATTGTGATAACGTGGTTGGGCGTTGGGTCGGCGGGGCCAACCAGCACTCAAAAGTTGGAACGACCGAGCTTTAGCAGGGGAGCTTTGCAGAAGAGGTGTAGCTATGGTGTGGACTTCGTCCCACTCAGGCGAACAGAGCGAAGAAGTACAGGGACTTGATCCCGCCCAGACGATGGGAGCCGCGCCTCCAGGCGAGTTTCCGGCCACAGCCCCGGCGGCCAGCCCGGTGTTCTACCGCACCTACAGCCGTCGCCGCCCAGATGGCAGCCGCGAGACTTGGAGCGAGGTTTGCGATCGCACCTTGGCCGATATTGCCCGGTTGGGGCGCTTCACCCCTCAGGAGCGGCAGTTGGTAGAACGTCTGCAGCGGCAGTTGAAGGCGTTGATCTCCGGTCGAGCCTTGTGGGTGATGGGCACCGACTGGATCCAGAAGCCGGAAAACTTCTCCGGCGCCTACAACTGCACCAGCACCACCGTGGTGGACTGGCAGGCTTTTGGCCTGATGATGGATTTGGCCATGATGGGCTGCGGCACAGGAGCGGTGCTGGAACCCCAATTCATCAACCGCTTGCCTCCCATCCTCAACCGCCTTCAGGTTCACGTCAAGGGATCCATCGGCGCCACCCCTCCCGAAGAGCGGCAGGAACACACCCGCATCCACTGGCAGGGATCCCAGGTGCACATCCAGGTGGGGGACAGTCGCCGCGGCTGGGTGGAGTCCTACCAAGCACTGCTGGAGCTGGCCTCGGATCCCGGCTTTGGCGGTCAGGTGGACGTGACGGTAGATCTGAGCGATATCCGCCCTGCCGGCGAGAGGCTGAAGGGATTTGGGGGCGTGGCCAACCCCATTAAGCTGCCCGGCTTGTACGAGCGCTGTGCCGCCATCCTCAACAGGGCAGTAGGGCGGCAGTTGAACTCCGTGGAATGCTGCCTGCTCATTGACGAGGCGGCGGTGGTGGTGGTGGCGGGAAACATTCGTCGTAGCGCTGGCATTCGTCAGTTTGCTGCCGACGACCAGCTGGGATCCACCGCCAAAGACAACTTGTGGCAGCAGGACGAAAACGGCAACTGGAGAATTGACCCCGAGCGAGATGCCCTGCGCATGGCCAACCACACGCGGGTGTTTCACCGCAAGCCAACGCGGGAAGAATGTGTTGAGGCCGTGCGGAAGCAGTTTTACTCAGGCGAGGGGGCCATCCAGTGGGCCGGGGAAGCCGTAGCACGGGCCAATTGCGACCTTATCCCACCCGACCTAAAACCCGACTTTCTCAAAGCCTATGAGGCAGGAACGGCCCGAGAATGGCTAAAGGGACGGGATCCCTCCCTAGGGGAAGAGGAACTTCAGGATCGCCTGTGGCGCTATGGGCTGAATCCCTGCGTGACAGCCGATACCTGGGTGCACACGGGCGATGGGCCGCGCCAGGTGAGAGACCTGATTGGGAAGCAGCACAGCACCTATGTCAATGGAGAACTATTCAGTACCACACCGGAGGGGTTCTTCTACTCCGGTACCAAGCCTGTGCTGAAGCTTTTGACCAAGGAAGGGTTCTCTCTGCGGCTGACAGGCAACCATCGGGTTCTCAAAGTCACCGCTCAAACCCAAAAGGCACAATACACCGAGTGGGTACCGGCAGAAAGCCTACAACCGGGCGACCGCATCCTGCTGCACAACCATCGCGATCTCACCCCGTGGGATGGGGCGGGTACCTGGGAAGAAGGCTGGCTTTTGGGGAATTTGCTGGGTGACGGTAGCCTTACGGCAACCCCGTGGAACGACACGGCTTTATTACGCTATTGGCAAGATACCCAAGCCGAAATGAGCCAGTATGCGATTCAGCTTTTGCAAACGGCAGTGGGTTACGAGCCCCGCCAGCCAGAGGCATATCACTATGCGCAGCTTGGGTTGCGGGTTATCGGCTCCAGGGGGTTGGCAAAACTGGCGGCCCAGTTCGGCATGAGGCCCGGACAAAAGCAGATGACAGAGGCGCTCGAAGCCACCAGCTTCCAGTTTCATCGAGGCTTCTTGTGCGGGCTCTTTGATGCGGATGGCAGCGTGCAAGGTAATCAGGAGAAAGGGGTTAGCGTGCGGCTCTCTCAAAGCCATCTGGGTACCCTCAAAGCGGTTCAGCGCATGCTGGCGCGGCTGGGCATCATTGCAGTTTTGTATGAGAATCGCCGTCCTGCTGGATATCGCCTGCTGCCGAACAGTGCTCGCCAACCTGCACCATACGCTTGCAAAGCCCAGCACGAATTGGTTATTGCCAACGACAACTTGCATCTGTTCCAGGAATGGGTCGGCTTTCGGGAACCGCACAAAGCCCAAAAGCTAGAGGCACTGCTGAATGGCTACAAGCGCCAGCTCAACCGAGAGCGGTTTGCTGTGACGGTTGCTGCCCTTGAGGCAGACGGGGTAGAGCCGGTGTATGACTGTACTGTCCCCGGCCCAGCGTGCTTTGATGCCAATGGGTTTGTTGTCCACAACTGTGGCGAGATTATTGGCCACACATTCCATTGCAACTTGGCCGAGATCCACCTCAACCGTTTGGATCCCCACAACCGGCAAGAGCAAGAGGAAGCCTTCACGGCGGGAGCCCTCACGGTGGCAGCTCTACTCCACCACCGCTTTGTGGAACCCCGCTTTCAGCGCTCGCGGGAATGGGATCCCATCGTCGGCGTCTCGTTCACAGGCCTGTTCGACTTTTGCGTCAAAGCCTTTGGGGTTGAATGGCTGCGCTGGTGGCAGGAAGGGAGACCCGATACCCCCATCGGGAAGGAATTCAAGCAGCAGGAGCGGGAATACCTCAGCCGCTGGAAGGAGATCGTCCACCGCGTGGTCTGGGACTACTGCGACCGCCACAGCCTGCGCCGCCCCAACCGCTGCACCACGGTTCAGCCCGCCGGCACCAAGTCGCTGCTCACCAACGCCTCTCCCGGCTGGCACCCGCCCAAAGCCCAACGCTACATCCGCCGCATCACCTTTGCCAAAAATGACCCGGTGGCGCTGGCCTGTCTGGACTATGGCTACTCGGTGGTACCTGCTCAGGCGGACAAAGATGAAAACGGGAACTTGCTCAACGACCCCTTTGATCCCCGCTGTACCGAATGGCTGGTGGAACTGCCTGTGGAAGTAGAATGGGCCAACCTGCCCGGTGCTGGCCAGATCGAGATCGAGCAATTCTCGGCCCTGGCCCAGTTTGACTTCTATATGCAGGTTCAGAAGTACTACACCACCCACAACACCTCCGCCACCATCGAGCTGCGGGAGGACGAGGTGGAAGCTCTGGGATCCCGTATCTACGAAGCCATCCGCGACGACGAGGGCTACATCAGCGCAGCGCTGCTGGCCCGCTTCGATGCCCCCTTCCCCCGCCTGCCTTTTGAGAAAATCGACAAGCCCACCTACGAACGACTGGTGGCCGAGGTCAAAAAGAGACGGCGGACAGATAACTTCTTCGCGGCCCTGGCCCGCTACGACCGCAACTTTACCTTGGCAGCAGAGGGGCCGGCGGGGTGTGACGCTCTGGGGTGTCTGCTGCCAGATTCGGCGCCTCAGAGCTAACCCCCAAATTCTCCCCGCTGCTGGCCATCCCCACTGGCTGGGAAAGCACAGTCAGGCTCCCTCCTGTGATACTTTTATAGGGATTCCCTCAACCCCCAGGGATCCCTTCTGCCCTTAGAACTGCCCCCATGCAAGACGAAAAAGACACGCTTCGCCAACAGTTTCTCACCCTGCAAAGCGAGGCCCTCGCCCAAGTGGAACAAGCTGACAGTCTGGAGGCTCTGGAACAGATCCGCATCGACTACCTGGGCAAGAAAGGTAAGCTCTCCAAAATCTTGGGGGGGATGGGGAAGTTGCCCCCAGAAGAACGGCCTGCCATCGGCGCTTTGGCCAACACCTTCAAAGAAGCTCTCCAATCCAGCCTGGAGCAGCGCAAACAGGCCCTTGGCGAAGCTCAACTGCTGGCCCGCCTAGAAGCAGAGCGCCTAGATGTCACCATGCCCGGGCCCCGTCGGCCTCTGGGGCGGATCCATCCGCTGCAGGCCACCATCGACCGCATGCTCGATATCTTTGTGGGCATGGGCTACACCGTGGTGCATGGGCCGGAGATCGAGACGGAGTACTACAACTTCGAGGCCCTCAACACCCCTGCCGACCATCCGGCGCGGGATATGCAGGATACCCTCTACCTGGCCGACGGCTATCTGATGCGTACCCAAACCTCCTCGGTTCAAGTGCGCTACATGGAGCAACACCAGCCGCCGCTGCGCATTGTGCATGCCGGTCGGGTGATGCGCCGCGATACCGTGGATGCCACCCACTCCGCTGTGTTTCACCAGATGGAAATTTTGGCGGTGGGCGAGAACCTCACCTTTTCCGACCTGAAGGGCACCCTCAACACTTTCATCACCCGCCTATTGGGCAAGCGAGAAACCCGCTTTCGGCCCAGCTATTTTCCCTTTACCGAGCCTTCTGCTGAGATGGACGTGCGCTTTGGCTCGAAATGGCTGGAAATCTTCGGCTGCGGCATGGTGGATCCCAATGTATTTCAAGCGGTGGGCTACGACCCGGAGCGCTACACCGGATTTGCGGCAGGGATCGGCATTGAGCGGATGGCCATGCTCCTCCACGGCATTCAGGATATCCGCCTGTTTTATACCAGCGACCTGCGCTTTCTGTCTCAGTTTTAGGTGGCTATCTTATCTGAGGAACAAAACCCTCGTCCTGAGCCCTGCAAGACCTTCAGAAAACCCTCTTTCAGGAAAAGGTTTGCTTGTAGATCAACTGCAATTGTTCTAGCTCATCTTGGCGGGCAGCACGGCGCAGCAGGCGCATTTGCTCTTCGATGAGCTGGCGAGCCTCATTACGGCTAATCGGATCGAAGACCAACTCCTCCATGGCAGCAGGATCCCCGCTGTTATCCGGCGGCCTGAAGTAAACCCGAAAAAAGAGCCTTTGGGCGTAGAGAGTGGTGAAGAGAGCCTGATTTTCGTCGACCTGACACAGGCTGTAGAGCAGACCAAATGTGGGGTGATTCAGATACAACTCATTCATGCCCAATAGCGTATCACTCTTGGGGGAGAGGAGAGACTTTTCTTCCCGGTCGGTGCCAGAGAAAGTTCTGGAAATGATGTGGCTATGGCTCTTGAGACCGAGGGTTTGAATCACAAGTTCCGCCCAGCTCGATTTTGGCCGTTGCGACTGGATTCAACATTAGCAAATTAACAAAGTTTTTAGACATGGGTCAGGCCGTTATCGCCGCTGCTGTTCCTGCACCTTCCTCTTCGTGTCATTCAATTCGTTTTCCACCTCTAGCTGACGAAATTGCTCTTCCAATTCATCCCAAGCCTCGAAAGGTTTTCCCCAAGGGCTGAAATTCCGGTCCGGGTTGTCGATGCCTTTGGCTTGCGCGGCTCTTACCTCCTGCAGCTTAGCCTTCACTTCTTGGCGGCGCTGGCGAATTTGCGGCAGCAGCGCTTCCATTTGTTGGATTTTCTCCTTTTGGGCCTTCATTTGACTCCATAGCTGGCTGCCCCTCTCCAACAGCTCAGCTTCCCGGCGTCGCGCTCCTTCGGCTAGATCGGGGCGATTGGCCCGCTGCGCCTTCTCAATGCGAAAGTGCCAGGTTTTGATCTCCTCAGCCAAGTTGAGAATGCTTTTTTGGAGAGCTTCCTCTTGGGCGCGGCTTTCCTGCAACAACCGCAGGGTATCGGATTCCTGCTGGCGCAACTGCTCATCGAGGGCTTGCAGCTCGATCTCAGGGTGGGCCCTGAGAAATTCTTCCAGGCGGGTTTCCAAAAACCGGATGATATCTTCGATCAGTTTCATGGACGGATCCTCTTCCCAAGCCCTCAGTTGCGTTTAGAGTAGCCCAAGCTGGGCCATCCTAGATAGGGTTATCCCATGCCCGTTTAAGACATTCCCTTCGACCTTCACCCAAAGTGAGGCCAGGGATCCATCCGGCACGCCAGTTCACCGCAACTGGGAACTCTCCTGAACCCAACTGCCCCCAGGCGGATCCCTCTCAATCCAGCAAACGGCCATCCCCAACCCGGATAATGCGCTGGGCGGCCTGGGCTACTTCAAGGTCATGGGTGACCACGACCAGGGTGATGCCCTGCCGGTGGAGCTCCGCAAAAAGGTTCAGCACTTCCTGGCCAGTATGGCTATCCAGAGCCCCAGTCGGCTCATCAGCCAGCAACAGTTGGGGTCGGTTGACAATGGCACGAGCAATCGCCACCCGCTGCTGTTGGCCGCCGGAGAGTTGGGCCGGGCGCTGATGCAGCTTGCTCCCCAAGCCCACCTGTTCTAGGGCTTGCTTGGCCCGCTGGCGTTGCTCCGGCTCCGGGATCCCAGCATAGGCCAAGGGCAGCATGACGTTCTCCAGCGCCGTCAGGACGGGCAGGAGATGGAACTGCTGGAAGACAAAGCCAATTTTCTGGTTGCGAATGTGGGCCAAGTCGCGATCGGTCAGCGTGGAAACTTCCACCCCATCCAGCCAGTAGCGCCCTGAGCTGGGCCGATCCAAACAGCCGATGAGGTTCATCAACGTGGATTTGCCGGATCCAGAGGGCCCCATAATGGCGCAATACTCTCCCGGCTGGATCGCCAAGTCGATATCGTAGAGGGCCTGAAAACTGCCCTCCGGCAGTGGATAGACTTTGTTCACCCCAACCATCTGCACTACGGGCGGGCTGGCCGCAGCCAAGGCCTCGGCTGGGCGCTCCAGGGATCCGACCGGCCCACGGCGATGATTTGCCCAGGAATCTTGCTCAAGCATGGTTGGCACCGCGACTTGCCCCATTCTAGCCTTTGGGCTTCCCTGGCTTGACGGCTAACCGGAAGAGCGGATCTCCTGCGGCTGATGGTAGGGGCAGCTCCCCTGGGGATCCACCCTGAGGCGGTAGAGGGGAGAGCGTTCCTGATCGCAGCGAAAGGCTTGGGCTTGGGAAGTCAAGATCTGGCGGGCAAAGCGACAATTTTGGCACTTTTTGCCACCGTGATGACTGGATACAGAAGGCTGTTTTGGACGCGGCACGATCCCTGCTGGAGAGGGAGCAGCCTCTGCCGGGCGGATCAGCTCCCGTGGAGAAAGGCCGCGCAGCACCAGTTCGGATCCCTGCCAGCGGGCTTCCACTAAGCCGGTATCGGCCCAGGCCGGCCAACGGGGATCCTGGGTGATCTGGGGCGGCAGACGCACCTGTACCCCCGCCAAAGTCCGCGGCGACCCCTGCTCCTGCCAAACTTCTTCCACCTCCCCCTCATAGCGCAAAGGGGGATCCCTGATCTCGGCGGGGGAACCGGCCTTCAGCTCCGCGAGCCTAACTGGGGTTTGTAGGTGCCCATCGGGCAACTCCAGCCAATGCCCAGGCTGAGGGCAGTGGACATGGTAGCGATTGCACAGCTCCGGCAGATCCGCCAGATCCTGAGCCTGCTTGGGGTCGGCGTGAACCAAGACCAAATGCTGGGGGCGAAAGGTGTGGATGATCTGGGTGAGATGCCCGACATCGTTGTGGCTGTGCCAGGTTATCCATTCAACGGCAATGCGGGAGCGCAGCGGCGCCGGCCAACGCTCAAACGGGGTAGCCAGTTCCACCTCTGGCAGCCGCACCAGCAGACAGGAGCGCTGCGGTTGGGCCAGCAATCTCGACCAGATGGGATCCCAAGCCTCAGGCCCAGCATCGGCATCGCACAGCAGCAAGCCTTGGGGCAGAGGATCCGCCTCGGTAAGGGGCTGCACCTGGGGGTGTAGGCGGTCTTCCCAGAACAAAGGCTGATAGGTGGCGAAATTGCGCACCGCCTCCGGCAGGTAGGGAAGCAAACGCTCATAGAGATCGCAGCCTGCCGCCAACCCTGGCGCCACCCACACCTTATCGCCGCGCGACGCTTTCGCAGACAGCGCTTGGGGAGACTGGGTAAAGCGATGGTGGGCTTTGAGGAGAAAGATCAGCTCCTGCCCCAACCCCAGCACCGGCAGGGGAAACAGCACCGTTTGCCCCGCTTCCAGGGCGCTGAGCAACCGCTCCACCAGGCGATTTTCCAGGTGACGACGGGCCGGATGACGGGTGGATCCCAGCGAGGCTTCCATAAGCAGCACATCCGGCTGCCAGTGACGCAAAGCGGCGAGATCCAAGCCGGGGGCAAAGCGAGTTGAGGCCAGCGAACAGTCGCCCGTGTACACACAGGTTTGGGCCGGAGAGGTTTGGGTATTTTGCAGCAGGGTCGCCGCCGCCCCTGGCAGATGCCCAGCCGCAAAGAAAGTGAGCATCAGATGGGGCAAAATCTCTCGCGCCCGGCCCAAAGGCAGCGCCCGAAAGGGGGGAAAGCGAATGTCCCGGTCGTAGCCCGGCCAAATACCGCGCTCCCACAGACCAGCGGCCAAATGGGCGGTCACCGGCGTGGCGTAGAGAGGTACCTGAGGATAACGGCGATGAAAGGCAGGCAGCCCCTGCACATGGTCGAAATGGGCATGGCTGCAGATCACCGCATCCGGGATCCCTGGCAGAGCCTTAAAGAGAGCAGGAGCGGGCAACCCACAATCGAGAAGCAAGCGGTGGCATCCGATCTCCACCCAATAGGCACAGCCCTGTTGACGGGGATCCGTACCCAGGGGTAGCAGTCGCAGGGGCGGTCTCTCTGACTCCACAGTTGCGTCGTTTTTACCTACAAGCCTACAAGACCACTTAAAGCCTGAAAAAACGGTTGGGAACTCAGACAGGGACTCCCCCCAGCGCTTACTAACGCACTCTCTTTTCTAGCAAATCAACTCGGCGTCGTTTTATGTTCTGGGTCTCTACAGTCCTAATGAGTCCCGATTCTAGGTCAAGCTAAGATACCAATCTAGATTCCAGCATAGCTTTTGCCATCCAACCCTTTCCACATAGCAGAGAGATAGAATCCCAACAGCCAGGTTCCGGAGAGGGTTGCCAGCTCAGGAGCAGATCGTCAGTTTGGACGCGGGCTGTCTTGGCTCTGCACCCCTAAGAATCTCCGCTCGTGCCAGCGGTGCGAAGCCCTTACAGTCGCTTCAGTCTGGGGTGAGACACCCGGACTACTGAGAAAAACCTTCTGACCCGGTGCATTATTGCTCCGCAACGTTATTGCTCCGCAACGCTGACGCGAAGACGCGACCCATGTTTCAGGTGTGAGCGCAGTGCCTTAGTTTGAATCCAGATGACCGTAATTCTCCTCTGCCCACTCGGCGGTGCGGTTGTTGAGCAGGGCAAGGCCGGCAAAATCGTGATCGTCGGGGCGCACCGTCAGGATCATCAGGTTGTAGAAGGCCCAGACCAAGCCAAACAGCAGCTCAGGCCAAGAGGGATCCCAACTGCCGGCAGAACGCAGGGATCCCACCCCCATAGCCAGAAAAGTCAGCACAATAGCCAGAGCCTGAGGCCCCAAGGAGAGCTGGGAAGGCTGCTCGGGATAGGGGGGCACTCCCTGCAGACTTTGCACCAGCGCCTGGATGGACTGAAAAAACTGGCTGCCCGTCTGCCGTTCCGACTGCCAAGCTGCCCCCCACAAATGCGGGGGAAAGGCCAAGAGCCAACTGATGCGCCCTAGGAGAGCATAAGGCAAAAACCACGCGAAGAAGACCCGGTCAAAGGCCGGCACTGGCATCCACCCCGTGCAGAGAAAGACCATCGGCACCGCCAAGTAGACCAGCTCCGCCATCCCACCGGCAGCCCAGAGGGCCAGCCACAGGTATTGAAAGCGCTGCTGCTGTGTGGTCGGCTTGCCCCAGAAGGGATTTTCCCTCAAGGCCGAAAACAAAGCCAGCAAAGCAACGCGGCGGTTGCGCAAGGGCAACAAAACACCCGTAACCTGGGTTTGGCGAACCAATTGAGACTGCCAGCCGCGGCAGTGCATCTGACACCCCAACTGCACAGGGCGACGAATGTCGATCCGCGGGATCCCTTCCAAAGCCTTGCGCCGGATGAGACAGCCAGAACCCAACAGGGGTGCCGCCTGGTAGCCCTGGGATCCCACCGCCAAGAGCTGCTGCAGTGGGTGAACGGCTCTGGGCTGGCCTAGGGTGCGCAGCATTGCCTGCACAAAGCCAGTTCGGTTGACAATTGGAGCCCGCTCCGGCGAGTCGTAAAAGTGGGGCAAGGTCTGCCACAGGAAGTCCCGCTCGAGAAAATGGCCCGGCTGTACTAGGAGGAGATACTCCCCTTGGATATGAGGGGATCCCATTGCATAAGCCAGGGGGTCGGCTGTGGGGCTAGGGCAGGCCCAGTATTCGCAGGGAATGGCCCGGGCCGCCTTGGCCATCTCCTCATCCTCTACCCGATCCACAATGTGGACAAACAACCGCTCCCAAGGGTAGTCGAGGTGCAGAGCCGAGAGCACCGTCTGCCGGGTTGCCTCTACGGAATCCCACTGGCGCAGCACCAGTACATCCACTCGCGGTAACTGGAAAAACGACCGCCGCAGGACCTCTGGGGATGGGATCGTCTCTCTCGGCACTTGGGGATAGCGGCTGAGGGTAAAGCCCACCGCCGCCAGCCAAACATACAGCTCTGCCCCCCAAAACAAAAGGGATCCCAAATCCATCAACCCGGCTGTCAGTCGCCAGTAGAGGTACATCACCCCGGCAATGAGGTGAAGCAACCCTGCCCAGCGAAACAAATACACCCGCATCAGCTTTCTGCCTTCCGTGCTTTTGCCATTTTCGCCCTCGAAGGGGCAGGGATCCCTAGCTCCTCTCCTCTTCCGGCTGGCCCCAACCTGCAAGACCGGAGAAATTCAGGAATCAGCAACAGCAAAACCCTGTCTGCTCTGGAGCAGACAGTTTTCAGCCCGGCAAGCAGCTTGGTCGACAGAAGCGAGAATCTTCTCTTGCGGAAGAAACTCTCCCAGGCAGTTTCAAAGCTGGGCCTTTCCCTACTGGGCAGCCACCTCAGCTGGGTAGACACTCACCTTTTGCCGCCACTTGCCATAGCGCTCAAAAGTCACAATGCCGGTGACCACAGAATACAAGGTGTCGTCGCCGCCGATGCGCACGTTCACCCCTGGGTGAAACTTGGTGCCCCGCTGCCTGACCAGAATGTGGCCGGGATGCACCAGCTCGCCCCCATAGCGCTTCACCCCCAGCCGCTTGGCATTGGAATCTCGACCGTTGCGAGTGCTGCCCGTTCCCTTCTTATGAGCCATAACGCCTCCTATGCAACTGCGTGATCAACAGAAACGAGATAAAAAAATCGGGATTCAGGACACCTGAGTTCAGAGTTTATTCCTCATCCGCAGGGATCCCTGTCGCCGCTGCCGAAGGGGCTGCCTCTGGGTTAGACTCTGGAGCCGATTCCGCACGGGATGGTGCCGTGGCTAGGGGCACCCCATTGAGTTCAATAGACTCGATCAGCAGACGGGTCAGCGGTTGCCGATGGCCTCTCTTTTTGCGGGTCTTTTTCTTTGGCCTCATCTTGTAGACGATGATTTTATCGCCGCGCCGATGCTGTAAAACCCGTGCCCTGACGACCGCCTCCGAAACGTAGGGATGCCCCAATGTGATTTGTCCCTCGTGGTTGATCAACAGCACACGAGACAAATCGAAGGGGCTGTTCTCCTCCACTTCCGCCAGGCGATCGACCTCGTAAAAACGCCCCGGCTCCACCCAAAGCTGCTTACCGCCGGTTTCCACAATTGCGTAAGTCATCTTTCTCCCTGCCGTACAGGTGCCCTGCGGGGGTCTTGAAACCTGATCCGAGCATTGACAGCGATCCCAAATCTTAGCGGAAAAGGCCGCCATCTGTCAGCTAGAGTTGGGCGAGGGTGGCCATTTCCAACGGGTTTGCAACAGTTCCGACGGCGCAGTGGGACGGAATCCCCCTGCTGCTGACCCTCACCCCCAGCCCCCTTAGAGGGAGAGGGGAGTTAAGAATCAACTTCGCAGCATCTGTAGCGACCGCAGGCCAGAGGTTGCAGAGTCATTCTTTGCTATTCGTCAGCTTCTCCCAAGCAGCCTGAAGGGCAGCCTGCATGCGCTGAGCGGCGCGGCTGAGGCGATGTTGCCAGGTTTCCCACTTGTGTTGCAGAAACTCTGCCGCCTCGTCCAGTAGGGAGAGATCGAACTTGCCCCCTTTGGCCAGCTCGTCCCGCACCTGCTTCACCTTAACGCGCACCACCTCGGGCGGATCCTGTGGGCCAACCAACGCCTTGAGGCGATCCCCCATGCGCTGGATAAGCTGTTTCACCTGCCGAGATTTTTCGCTCCAAAAGTTCTTTAAGCCTTCCGCTTCCGATTTCAGCCGTTGCGGAGCATCCTCCTTAACCACCACCGCGTCCACATCAATGGCTTCCACGTCCTCAGGCAGGAGAACAGCCCGCCCCCCCCAAGGCTCGGCAATGCTGCCACCCAGAATATAAGCGGCAATCGCTCCAGTCTCCCAGTCAAAGAGAAAATCCTCAATCCAGCCGACCTCTCGATTCCCAATGCGCACTGTGCGACGGTAAAGAGAGCTGAGAGGGGTGAGGGGGGTAGCAAAAACGGTAGAGTAGGTCAGCAGCGCGTCTGGCCCGATGAGAGAAATCTGCTCCAGGGGGGTGTATCCCTGCTGGCTGGTGAAGTAGCATACCCGCCCCGTTGGGTCAACCCAGACTTCTTCTACAGTGCCCAAGGCGGTAGCAGTGCTGCCATCGAGGGCCAGCAAGCCCACCACTTGGCTACGTCGGATGATCTGTTCCATAGGGTTCATCGAGTTATCTCCTTGATGGGTTAGCTGGGCAGCCTCAAAATCCGCGGTAATGGCGCAGTTGCCCCCTGAGCCGGGCAATTTCCTGAGCCATGTCCAAGACCATCGCCGCCCCCGTCCAGTTGAGGCCTAAGTCTCGGTGTAGGCGGCTCATTTGCAACAACCGCCTGAGCTGTTGGGGGGTCAGGTAGCTGCTCTCGGCCTCCACTAAGCCTTGGGCCAGCAGCCATTCCAGCAGGTGGGGAGGGATCCCCAACAGTTCCGTGGCCTGCTCAAAGGTATAGAGCCGTTCTTCCACCCGCACAATCGCCAAGCTCATAGATTCACCTCCTGCAAGTGGGCGCGGGGATCCCAGCTACGGCTTTGGCGCAGCTTTTCGTAGAGATCCCGCTCGGTCTGGGAAAGGGATTTGGGTGCCACCACCTTCAGCCGCACCAGCAGGTCGCTCCGCTGGCCTTGGGGATCCCGCCAGCCTTGGCCGCGCAGCCGCAGGGTTTGGCCGCTGTCTACCCCGGCAGGGATCCTCAGTTGCACGCGACCCGTAGGGGTGGGAACTTCCGCCGTCCCTCCCAAAGCCGCCTCGTCAGGAGTAATGGGCAGCTCGCAGAGCAGGTTGTCCCCGTCAAAGCGGAAGAAGGGGTGGGGGGGCAGCTCCAGGGTGAGGTAGAGATCCCCTCTTGGCCCTCCAAAGGGGCTGACCTGGCCTTTGCCCTTGACGCGGATGCGACTGCCCGGCTTAGCACCGGGGGGAATGCGGATGGTTAGCGTTTCTCCATCCAGGTTCAGCCGTTTCTGGGTGCCGTGGAAAGCTTCTGCCCAGCTGAGACCCAGAGTGCCCTCCACATCCTGCCCCGGCAGATCCACCGAGACAAACGGCCCAAAGCCGCCGGCGAAGCCCTGGAACCCGCTGCGGCGGGATCCCATACGGCCCAACAGCTCGTTGATAAACTCCTCGAAGCTGGCGTATTGGGCGAAGCCCTCCATGCCCGGCATTCCAGCAGCAGAACCAGTACCCACCCGCTGCCAGTACTGCCCAAACTGGTCGTAGCGCCGCCGCTTTTCCGGATCTGAGAGCACCTCGTAGGCTTCGTTGATCTCCTTAAAGCGCTCCTCTGCCGCCTTATTCCCAGGGTTGACATCGGGGTGATACTGGCGGGCCAGCTTGCGATAGACGCGCTTGATTTCCTCGGCAGAGGCATCTCTGCTGACGCCCAGGATCTTGTAGTAATCCTTGAAGTCACTCGCAGCCATAGGCTCACCCCTGCAAGGTTAGGTTAGAGTTTTTCGGGCTATTCTCAGGATATAAGGTTGCAGCTAAAAAATTGGAGCAGACCCAGAACACGTACAGGCAGAGCGGCGAGATGGCGCTTTACTGTGCTCTCGCTACTTCGGAAACTTTTTGGGCTAGGGCTTGCGTTTGGAGAAGATCCCTTTCTCATCTCGTGTGAAAATTTGCTTGACCTTTTCCCAAGCTTTGAGGAGTGCATGGGTGGAGTTATTGCTCTCTTGTTTGGCTTGGTTGTAGGCTTCCACAAAGGTTTGCTGCGCTTCTTCCGAGAGGTCAGCGCGGATTTCCGGCGAGATGCTCTCTGGGGTTAAGTCTCCCTCTGGCTCACCGGGCAAGTTCAAGTCGGCAATGGAAACTTCCTCTCCGCCAGCACTCTGCAGCAGCAAGTAAATTTCGCCCGACTTCTCTTCCGGTACTTGCACCACCAACAAGAACTCGCCCGCCTGTATCCGGGTTTGGTAGATGGCGGCTTTCTCCTGCGGCATACCCAAGGCAATCAGGGCGGATCCCAGGCCCGCTCCCAGTGCTCCGTACAAAGCGCCGCCCGTTGCCCCCAACAAAGCGGCTCCCAGAGGCCCAGCGGCCACCACTGCCCCCAAAAAGGGAATGAACAGCACCCCCACGCCAGTGAGCAGCCCCAGCAGGGATCCGAACAGGGATCCATAGATGGCCCCATTGGTCAGACCGTCCAGAACCACCTCTTTGCGGGTGATAAACCCGGTAATTTTGGCTTCGGTTTGAAAGTTGCGGCCAATAATGGAGATGCGATCGTTGGGAATGCCACGGTTCAAAAGCCGCTGGATACACTCTTGCAGCTTGCCCTCTTCTTTGAAGGCGGCGGAAACACACTTTTTGGGAGCTTGGGCAAAAGCGCTCATACGCAATCTCCTGCTGAGTTTTACAGTGCCAAGGCAGGTTTTTTAACCTTTTCCCTGCTACTACTCTCGTCTTACTACTCTCGTCTATTGTCTCCCCTCTTCAGCAAAGGACTCGGTCGCAGAATCGCGAACCCCCTGGAGAAATCTCCGTACTGAGGATGCCAACTCTACCCTTACCCCCAGCCTCCTTCCAGAGAGAGGGGAGTTGGGATTCAACGCACGCTACTTGCTGCCGGAATGACTGGGGGGTTTGGAGGAGCTATAGCAAGCGGATCCCGGCCATCAAGCCCTGGCAGACCCCCGTCAGGAAGTCTTGATCTAGGGTTTCGAGGGTGTCGCTTGGCTTGTGGTAGTGAGGGTTGCGCAAGAAGGCGGTGTCGGTAACCATAACGGCAGGGTAACCCGCATCCCAAAAGGGGGAGTGATCGCTCAGGCGAGTGGCAGGCAGGATTAGGCCCCGCTGCCCGGCCAACAACCAACAGCAAGGGATCCCCGCTTTTTGAAAATCACGCTGCAGCTTGAGCAGATCCCCCCAGGTGGGCCAGTTGCCGATGAGACCGATGTAATCTCCCCGGTTGGGGTAGAGCTTCTCAAGGCCAGCGGGGTAGCGTTGGGATCCGGGGGTGGGATCCCGGTAGCCCAGCATTTCCAAAGACAGCATCAGCCGTAGGGATTGCCTCTGACGTTGAAGAAACTGGGCGTAAGCCCCACTGCCCACCATCCCCCGCTCCTCCAGGTCAAAAGCCACCAGCCACAGGGGGGAAGGGGCAGGGTTGGCGGCAAAATGGCGGGCCAATTCCAGCAACACCGCTATGCCGCTGGCGTTGTCGTCTGCTCCAGGGGTTGCCGGGGCAGCGTCAAAGTGGGCTCCGATGAGGATGGGTTGGCGGCCAGAACGGGATCCCGGCAATTTCAAGATCCAGTTGCGGTGCAGGCGGCCACCGGCCTCAAAGGGGAAGGACTCCAGGGATCCCCAGCCAGAGAGCTGCTCTTGGATGTAGCGCTCCACTTGGCTATGGCCCAGGGGCGACCAGTCGGGATCCCGGGGCTGGGCCACTTGCTGCAGATGAGCCTCTAGGCGCTGCCGCAGGTCTTGGAGATCTGACGCCATCATGAGCTTCCCACTCCAGACCGGGCAACTTGAGCATGGATCTGTCGGGCCAACTCCAGGGTGAAGTAGCGGTGGGATCCCACCGTTCCCGCCAACACCCGAAAGGGATTCTCAGGATCCCCTAGGTGATCCAACACCAAAGCTGCCCCGGAAAAATCCTGATCCCGAGTATAGTCGTTTACTGTCACCACAGTGGGGACCCCCGCTTGTTGGGCCGAGCGCAGCCCATTCTCCGAGTCTTCAAAGGCCAGGCAGGCCTGGGGGGGCAGCCCCATCTGTTCCAGGGTGTAGAAGTAGATGTCGGGGGCGGGCTTTTTGGCGGGGACAATATCGCCGGCAGCGATCACTTCAAACCAGCTTAGGCTCTCCGGCAGTGTGTGCTCCAAAAGGGCTGTTACATTTTCCGGCGTGGTGGTGGTGGCAATGGCCAAGCGGATCCCAGCAGCTTGGGCCTCCTGCAGTAGCCGCTTGACACCGGGGCGCAAAGGGATCCCGCCTTTGGCCAACAGAGCCGTGTAGTGGCGGGTTTTGGCCTGGTGCAACCGGGCAATCAGAGCCACCAGATCTTCCCCAGGGAGCAGCGGCGGCTGAATGGTGTCGATAAAGTGGCGAATGCGCTCTTTACCTCCCGTAATGGCCAAGAGCTGGCCGTACAGCTCCACCGACCAGTGCCAGTCCAGCCCTGCCTCGGCAAAGGCGGCGTTGAAGGCCACGCGATGGCCATCCCGCTCCGTGTCCGCCAGCGTGCCGTCCACATCGAAAATCAAAGCTTGCAGTTCCATGCGTACCCCCGCTCCCCCCCAGCTACAAGCGACCCTATGCTACCCCATGGTTTGGGTGCTCTCAGCCTGGTTTCTGGGAAGGCCGACAAGATGAGAGAATGAAGCACCGGTTATCCAATCTCGCCATGAGCTTCGATTTTGACTTGATCATCATCGGTGCCGGCGTCGGCGGTCACGGCGCTGCTTTGCATGCTGTCGAATCCGGCCTGAAAACCGCCATCGTCGAAGGTGCAGAAATGGGCGGCACCTGCATCAACCGCGGCTGCATCCCCTCCAAGGCTCTGCTGGCCGCCTCAGGACGCCTGCGGGAACTGCAACACAGCTCTGAGCTGGGCATCCAAGTGGGATCCGTCCAGGCTGACCGGGGAGCGATTGCCGCCCATGCCGCCCAGGTGGTGGAGAAAATCCGCGCCGACATGACCCGCTCCCTAGAGAGGCTGGGGGTAACAATCCTGAGAGGGCGGGGCAAGTTGGTGGCACCCCAGCAGGTGGAAGTCCAGGAAGAGAAGGGATCCTATACCTACACGGCGCAGGATGTTATTCTTGCTACGGGCTCCCGCCCCTTTGTGCCCCCTGGCATCGAGGTGGATGGCCGGACGGTGTTCACCAGCGACGAGGCGGTGCGGCTGGAGTGGATCCCGGAGCGCCTAGCGATTATCGGCAGTGGCTACATTGGCCAGGAGTTTGCCGACATCTACACTGCCTTGGGATCCCAGGTCATCCTCATCGAAGCCCTGGAGACCCTGATGCCGGCCTTTGACCCCGATATTGCCCGCCTGGCCCAGCGGGTGCTGATTAAGCCCAGGCAAATCCAGACCTACGTGGGGATCACGGCCAAGCAGGTGATCCCTGGCCAGCCAGTAACGATTCACCTCTCCAACGGCGAGACGCTGCAGGTGGATGGCTGCTTGGTGGCTGCCGGTCGGATCCCGGTCTCAGAGGGGCTGGGCTTGGCCGAGCTGGGCATCGACACCGGCAAACGGGGGTTCATCCCCGTCGATAGCCGCATGGCCACCGATTTGCCTCACCTCTGGGCCATTGGGGATGTGACAGGCAAAATGATGTTGGCTCACGCGGCGGCAGCTCAGGGGAGAGTGGCCGTGGAAAACATCTGTGGCCGTACCGCCTATATGGACTACCTGAGCATTCCGGCAGCGGTGTTCACTCACCCGGAAATGGGTTTTGTAGGGCTGACCGAACCTCAGGCCAAGGAGGAAGGCTACAGCGTGGGCACGGTGCGCACCTACTTTGGCGGCAACTCCAAGGCCATTGCTTCGGGAGAGACGGAGGGCATGGTCAAGCTGGTCTTTGACAAGAGCACCGGCCTATTGCTGGGATCCCATATCTTCGGGCCCCATGCGGCGGATTTGATTCACGAGGCAGCTCAGGCCATTGCTCGCCGGGCCACGGTGCGAGAACTGGCCGGCTTGGTGCACGTTCACCCCACCTTGGCAGAGACGCTGGAGGAAGCCTACAAGCGGGCAACTCACGCTCTGGCAGGGCCTTAGCCAACGGCTCGGCAGAGGGTCGCCTGCCTCACTCGGTTTTGTGAGGACTCCGTCCCGCCCGCTCTGCCTCCGGCGGGGTTTACAACCAGGCTGTGAAGGGCCAGGTTCTCAGACGGGCAACCCAGCAAGATCTCCCGGCTCAAAGCGTCAAGAAGACCTTAGGATGGGGGGGAACGCGTGGGAGGAAGTGCTTTTGGTGAGCGAAGCCGAGATTACCCAGGCAGTGCAGGCCCAGTACGAGACTTTCCCCTATCCTCCTATTCCTTACGACCGGCCCTTTGAGGGCTTCTCCAGTCTGGGCAGCTATACCTTGGCGCAGTACGCCCGCACCCGCACCTTGCAAGAGCCCACAGGATCCAGGTTTTTGGTGGCCGGGTGTGGCACCGGCTGGGAAGTGCATGGCATTGCCGCCAGCAACCCCGGCTATGGGTCGGTGGTCGGGATTGACATCAGTCGCCCAGCCCTGGAGATGGCCCAGAAGCGAATTAAGCACCACGGCCTGCGCAACTGTTCGGTGCAGTACGGGGATCTGCTGGATCCCTCTACTTGGCCCGAAGGCAGCTTTGACATGATTAGCTCCTACGGGGTAATCCACCACACTGCCGATCCCGTCAAGGCTTTGAGGAACTTGGCCTCGCGCCTAGCTGCCGACGGGGTGATGGCTCTGATGCTCTACAACCGTTCCGGCCGTTGGCACCTCTACCGCATTCGCCGCGCTTTGGAGCTGCTGGGCATTACTCCGCCGGCCACTCCGGAAAAAATTGAATTCGTGCGGCAATTGTTAAAGGCAGCTCATCCTACTTCCATGCTGGCCCAGCATGCCAAGGCCCACCAGGACTACTACCTCCACGATGAAAATATCGTCGATAACTTTTTCCACGCCAACGACATCCCTTTTGACATCGGCGAGATTCCTGACCTTTTGGCCCAAGCCGGGCTGGAGTTTATCGATGTCGCCCCCTACTCGGACTATTGGAATGCCAGGCCGTTGATTGCCGCCACCCACCCGGAGTTCCATCGCCGCTACGAGGCCCTTGCTCGCATCGACCAACTGCGGGTCATGGAGTATCTGGAGCCCCTATATCACACGCAAAATCTCTTTTGGTGCTGCCATCAAGGTCAAAAGATAACAACTTGGGATCCCTTTACAGTCGAATTTTTTAAGGGATCCCGCTGGCAGCTCAACCCCTTGTTTGTCCGCTATGGCAGCGTGCGCTACTGGGATCAAAAAATCCCCTTTTCAGATCTGTTGGGCAAGCTGGATCCGGCCCAGATCCTGACCCAGAAGATGGATATTTTCTGGCCCGTCGCCCGTATCCCTGGCAAGATGATGGCCTCTACCCGCTACCAGGTGGTGGAGCTGCTGCTGCCCCTGGCCAATCAAGCCCGTTCTGGCGCTGAGATCCTGGCTGCCCATGAAGAGAGAGCCGACCACCTTCTCAACCTATTTCGACAGTGGGAAGCAGACCGGTTAGTCCTGCGGGTTGCCTAGCTTCTGGTTATTCCAAACAGTCCAAATCACCAGGGTCAAAGTCTGTTCCATGCTAAGGTTGTATCATGCATGACCGAGGACGGTGCTTCTCCCCAGGCATGTTTGCGCCGGCGGTGCGGAGCACCTCTACTGGGACATCTTCGCCACAGCTTTCCCTGTGAATAGAGCTGGCAGATCTGGATCCCGATCAACATCCATGGCAACCCCAACGCCAGAGCTGGTAGGAGGCAAGGATGGCTGACTACAATCGCGGCATTATGAAGTTCAAGGGGGCGGATAGCCCAATTGTCGTTTTGATCTCGGCAGGGATTGTGGCCGGTGTGGTTTCGGCCCTGATCTGGTGGGCTTTGCACTTTGCTTACGCGGCTTGAGTCTCAGCCTCTTCCAGAAGCTAAGGGCAGCTTTTCCTGCGCTGCAAGCCTCCCGGACAAGGTAGGGAATTGGGACGAGGCTTTCTTGCAACGCTTGCGGCAGTCTCTTCAACGTTGGTACCGTGAACACGGGCGGGATCTGCCCTGGCGCCGCACCCGGGATCCCTACGCCATTTGGGTTTCGGAAGTGATGTTACAGCAGACCCAGGTGGCAACAGTTATCCCCTACTTTCAGCGCTGGATGCAGACCCTGCCTGGGATCCCAGCATTGGCGGCAGCCCCCCAGCAGCAGGTGCTGAAACTGTGGGAGGGCCTAGGCTACTACCGGCGGGCCCTGAACTTGCACAAAGCCGCCCAAATCCTGGTGCGGGAACGGAACGGCGAGTTCCCCAGGGATTTGGAGCAGGTGCTGGCTCTGCCGGGGATCGGGCGCACCACAGCCGGCGGCATTCTCAGCGCTGCCTTCGATCAGCCTTTGCCCATTTTGGATGGCAACGTCAAGCGGGTGCTGGCTCGCTTGGTGGCTTTGCAGCAGCCTCCGTCCCAGTGTCTGTCCCTGCTGTGGCAGCTTTCCGAGCAATTGTTGGATCCCGTGCAGCCACGGGCTTTTAACCAAGCCCTGATGGATTTGGGAGCTACCGTCTGTCGTCCCAAAAAGCCTCACTGTGGCCAGTGCCCTTGGCAAGCGGATTGCAGCGCCTACAATCGAGGTCAACACCAACAATTGCCTATGTCTGCACCCCGTGCCTCCCGTCCTCATAAGCAAATCGCGGTTGCCATTGTTCTGCGGGGAAAAGAAATCCTTATCGATCGACGACTGGAAAGCTCAATGCTCAGCGGGCTGTGGGAGTTTCCCGGAGGCAAAATCGAGCCGGGAGAAACGGCTGCTGAGTGTGTAGTACGGGAGGTAAAAGAAGAAATCGGCATCGATATCGAGGTGGTCGCGCCGCTAGCCACCGTCGAACATGCCTATACCCATTTCACCGTTACTCTTATCGCTTTTATCTGTCGCTACCTGGGCGGAGAAGCCCAAGCCCTGCAATGTAGCGAGGTGCGCTGGGTCAGCCCGGCGGAACTGTCGGAATTTCCCTTCCCAGGGGCCAATCAAAAGTTGTTTCCCCACTTGTATGCTTGGCTGGCAGAGCATGGCAACCCATGATGAACCCACCCAATCCGCCAAATGGCTTAGACCCTTCTGGAACGTTTGCCCCAAGACATTCGATAGGATAGTAGATGTCCTGCTGCCGTGAGCTACGGATATGCTTGTCACTCTGGAAAAAGCGGGGGAGATTCTGGCTAAGGGATCCCACACAGCCATCACAACCACAGATGGCAAGATCGCGCTGGTGCCCAAGGGAAAAGAAACCCTCAAACTGACGGCCAACGAAGCCATTAACCTAATGTTTTACGTCGTCCGCTCCGCTGAACCGGCAGAGACGGTGATGGCCCAACTGGAGGAGGCAGTTGCCAAAGCTCAAGCCCCCGATCCAGCCGAGGAACGGGCCAGAAAATATCGAGAACTTCGTGGCGTCTAAAGGGGTGGCATTCGTGCCGGGTGGAGCCTTTCGCCAACTGGAGAGAGACTCCAAAACTTAAAAGCAGGAGGAGCTGAGGGCGACAAACTTCCCATCGGTGGTCCACCCCAGCAACATTGGCTCCTGCGGTTGAATGGCCCGTCCGGTGAGAGCACAGCATTGGGCTTGGTGGGCCGTGGCCGGGAAGCTGGCCCGAATATCCTCAGGACTGAGGGTGGCAGCCCCTTGAGAGTGACGCAGGACATAACTCCAAAGAATTTCCCGTATGAGGGCCTGGTAACCCTGATTTCCGGCCAACGCCTTCAGTCGCTGCTTCAGCTCACGTTCCAGCCGAATGCTGGTCACTTCCATCTGGGTCGTGGGAATGGGGGAATGGGCGCGGATGGGCATGCAGGGATCCTCCCTCGAAAAGCCTATACTACTCCTGTAGCATAGCTGGCTTACCGCCTGAGCGGGGATCCCGGCCTGGGTGAGATGGCTCAGGTCAAAATGGTTGCAAGCTGTGCAGTTCTGACCGCTAAGGCAACGTCAGCACCTGAGTGTATGGTTGAGTTGATCCCGCCCCGTCGCCGTGCCTTGGAGCATTTGCTGGCCCGCCTTGGATTCAGGGATCCGGCTTTGCTGGAACAACTGCGCTGGGATCTGCTGGATCAGGCCTTGATTCACCCTTCTCTGGATGGCCAGCGGAACAACGATCGGCTGGAGTTGTTGGGGGATTCTGTCCTGCGGATTTTGGTTACGGAATTCTTGTTTCAGTCCTATCCCCATCTGTCGGTGGGAGAGCTGACCGCGATTCGCTCCGACCTGACCAGCGATGCTTACCTGGCAGAACTGGCGGATCTGCACGGCTTGGATCGCTACCTCGAGGTGGGATCCAGCTCTCAAAACGACTTGGCCGGACGGGGTCGGCGGCTGGCGGATGCTTTCGAGGCTCTGCTTGGGGCTTTTTATCTCAGTTGGGGTATTTACACGCTGCCCAGGCTGCATCCCTGGCTGGATCCCTATCTACACCGGCGAGTGGAGCAGTGGTTTCAAGACCCCACTCGGCGCAACCCCAAAGCAGCCCTGCAAGAACTCACCCAACGCCTTTGGGGCAGCCTGCCGGAATACCGCCTGGTGGCCGCCCAGGAACATCCCCCCCATTTCACCATGGAAGTCTGGGGGCAAGGACGGTGCTGGGGTCGCGGTGAAGGTCGCTCAAAAAAGGCTGCGGAAATGGCCGCCGCTGCCCAAGCCTACAAACACTTGCAGTCGGAGCAGACATGAGAGGCAGCCACCGCTACGAGTTGGCCAGTTGGTTGTTTTTGCTGGGGAGTGGCCTGTTTGCGGTGAGCGAGGTGATGACCTTGGGCAGTGACCCCTCTCTGTGGGATCCCGCAGCTCCAGCCTTTCTCAATCTCAAGGTTGTCCAAACCCTGCTGGGGATAGGAGCCAGCCTCCTGTTCGTCGTAGGCAGTGCTCTGTTCATCCTCGATGCCCGTCACCGCTGAGATGCGCCCCTTATCCAGCAACCACAATAGCCCTTCTCCGAGAGCGGAGAGAGGCGAATCAGATGAGAAGCTTGCTAATAAGGACTTCTTCCGGCTACGGGATCCGCAGGCGAGAGCATGACTCTAGTCAATGATACGCTGGACTATACTGAAAATAATGTACAGTATGTTCAGTATGGCTGCTTGGTATGGCTAGGTATGTAAAACCGAGAGAAGCGGCGGATTATTTTGGGGTGTGTCTCCACACCTTGAGGCGATGGGAACAGAAAGGCTGGATCAATGCAATACGTACGCCATCTGGTAGAGCAAGAAGGTATGACCTCGACAGCTACATCAAAGCGCCAAAGAAAGACAAGCGGGTCGTTTTGTACGCCCGAGTCAGCAGTCGGGGGCAGAAGTCAGATTTGGAGCGACAGATTGCAAGGCTGGTTAGCCTCTATCCTGGAGCCGAAGTGGTCGGAGAGATTGGAGGCGGTCTCGACTTCAAAAGACCAAAGTTCCTTGCCTTATTGGAACGAGTTCGTGCGGGAGATGTCGGAACAATTGTGGTCGCTCACAGGGATCGACTCTGCCGGTTTGGATTTGAGTTCGTTGAGTGGTACTGCCGTCAATACGGGTGTGAAGTCTTGGTTCTCGACGACGATCACCTTTCTCCCCAGCAGGAACTGGTTGAGGACATCCTCACCATCCTGCACTGCTTCAGCAGTCGGCTCTACGGACTCAGGAAGTATCGGGCTGCAATCGAGAAAGATACGGATTTATCCGGAGCCAG